>JANNRD010000149.1:0-3204 GCA_031401095.1 Acidobacteriota bacterium | reverse complement strand
AAGAGGTACAAGATCCAGTGGAACTCGGCGATCAGCTTCGCCCCGACACCGATCATCACACCCCGCAGGACCAGAGCGCCGAGGATGCCCCAGAACAGGACGCGGTGCTGGTAGAGTGCCGGCACTGCGAAGAAGCCGAAGATCATCGCGATCACGAAGATGTTGTCGACGCTGAGCGACTTCTCGACGACGTAGCCGGTCAGGTACTTCTCCGTTGCCATGACACCGCTGTTCGCCAGCCCATCGACCGCGTCGAGCATGGTGCCAAGACCGAACCAGTGGCCGTCATAGGCGAAGTACACGAACACAGAGAACGACAACCCCATCGACAGCCACACGGCCGACCAAGCGAGGGCCTCCCTGACGCTGACGACGTGGGCTTTACGGTGAAAGACGCCCAAGTCCAGTGCCAACATCAGCAGAACAAACGCGATGAATGCTGCCCAAAGCCAAACCATCTGCTACTCCCCTCCTTGATGGGCTCTCTCCGGCTTGCCCCCACCTCCGTCGTTTGCCTCGTTGGACGGCAGTCGCAGGAAGAACCGACGCGCGATCAACAGGACCACGAACGCGAAGACGCTCAGGAGGATGTCCAGGGCCGTGAGATCAGGTTTGAGCAGCTTACGAGCGATGACGAAAGCGAGAAGCTCCAAGACAGCTCCCAGATCGTGCGTTACCAACGTGCGGATCAGCTCGACGCCGATGACTAGGACCAGGACTCTGTAGATCATCTCGTAGAACGCAGCCGTGTCGCGCCAGTCCATGCCCGAAAGCGCGATCGCACTGCTGAAAGCGAATGCAATAACGCCCACGAGAATAGCGGACGCCAGCCCGCGCTCGAGCCACTTCGCGATCGCCTTGGCCCACAAGATCACGCGTTCATCGACGCTCACCCTACCCACGTATGTACCTCCGCTTGGGTCCGCCTAACGGGTCAACGTTCAGCCGCGAGCCGCGCGCGAACTTTTTTGGTGCTTGGATTTACGTTGTGCGCGGCTCGGCGGCTGTAACGTGGTGTTAGCCAGCCGCGTGAACCGCTCCGGGCTCAATAGGCTTGCAATCGAGATGTCCTCATCGATTTCTTCCCAATGGATACCGATGCCACCGCCAATGAACTCCCACTCCTTCCTCTGCTTGTTCGAGGCGTTTACAAGCCGAGGAAACCACACCAGAGGGACCGACACTGTTCGACCGTCGTCTAGTACGGCGGTCAGCGCATCGCTTGAAAAAGATACGTCAACCGCAACGGCTTCACTGCTGGCCAATAAAGTAGGCATTCCATTTCTCCAAAAAGAAGTCTCGATTCTCAACGACGATCTTGCGAATTACTGTCAACTCATGACTTCTAAAACCTCGGTTCGACGCTAAATCCACAGGATCGAGCCAGAACTTCGCGTAACGCCCGGCCTGGGAAACGTGAATATGTGGCGGTTCGCGATCCTCCAAGCTGTAGAAGAAGAATCTGTACCCATGAATCCTGAGGAGCACCGGCATCGCTTCAGTTTACACCTGTTGATGGAAGAACAAGCGTCGGGCGCGGGTGTCTGGCTAACGACTCTGCCGCTCAGCCGCGAGCGGCGCGAGAGCCAAGCTACATTTGCGCCGGGAACCACGGTGCGCCGCTCATCGGTCTGCAGCGGCTTGTTAGCCGGCCTTTGGCCCAGAAGGCTCCGGCACCAGCTCAAGTGTGACTGAGGCCATTGCATCACAGATTGCCGGTGCCTTGTCAGAAGCAAACTTTGCCAGTTCGCCTTCAAGAGCTGTCACCAGCTCACTAACGGCGCGATGAAGCATCGTGATACTCACACTCTTGTCACCATGCCATAGCTCGATTTGCGTTACGCCGTCCGGAACAATGCTCGGAACCGTGACCCAACTTGAGGGGGCAATGGACTTGAGCTGACCGGGAATAAATGTACTCACGGAGAGCCTGTTGCGTTCATGATCTACCGGACGTACCCAGGTGAGCGCTCCCAGAACGGGCAGATCTGAGTCAGTGAGCCCCGAGAGGTCTGAAACCAAATGCTGAAATGAGTTCCGCAACTGCTCAACACTTTGGCTCTTGTCCATGAACAGTCTCTTGCTCGGTGCGCGCTGTTTGTAACGCGGAAGTTGGCGCACGAGAGAGCGCAAACGATGAACCGCGTCAATTATCGCCCACGCGTCCATTAAGGCATTCGGCCCAATCTGGAGCGATCTGTCCGAGGTCAACGTGAGCTGAGTGAGCGCTTCATAGAGGCGGGCGTGAGCTACATCAATGAACTGCACTGAAAGACGAATGGCATCAAAGAAGCCTCCCTGTAGCGGATGAAGGCCCTGAGGCAATTTCCAAAGCGGTGAAGTGGCCGTGACGATAACCATACTTTCCATAGGCCGTTCGACTTGGCCCGGCTAACGGCCAGCCGCTCAGCCGCCGCGCTTCTCAGCGGTCGGCTGCAGCGGCGTGTTGGGCGGTTAGTTGCAGCATTCCTTCTATTCCTTATCAAGGACCTCACTGTTGAACGTGTGCAGATCTGCAAATGCAGTCCGAATAACCTCGCTCACTTTGGGTAGCCCTACCACGACAGCAAGGAGCGATCGGCACTCATAGAAGTATTGCCCAGCTGGCCATGCCACATAGAGCGCGGACCAAAGAGCATCCTGCAAGGTTTCAGAATCATGCCAAGTCGTCATGATGACGGAATCGTCTGTCGGATCTGGATCATACTCAAGCGCCACTTGATCTATTGAGTCATGCACTTTCTCGCACGCCTCGCCCCATGTACACACGAAAGCTGCTCCATTACTCAAGAGAACTCTCCCCGCCGAGCGCAGTGCTTCCTCAGGAATGCACATTGCGTTGCAAGCCAGAAAACATGCGAAGTACTTGCTGCCCAGTCTGATTTCAGTCGGTATTGCGTCCAGGGAAGCAATATCCAACAAGAACAGCGACCTATCGATGACTTCATCCTTACCTAGAGGTTCGATTGCGTCAGTCATTAGTGTCCGCCCAACGCTGCGCTTCAGCTGCGCGCTCATTCAACGCACACGAGAGACATCGTGGCAGCGCGTCAGCTGCAAGCGCTTGTTGAACTTAGCGCTACGCGCAGAGAAGACTCGTTCACCTATTAACCGGATCATTCTCAATCGCGAGTCCGGCGCGACTACACTTTCCGAAGCAAGTTGAATTTTCTATCAGGAGGTGTAGCCGTGACCGAACTGCGA
>JANNRD010000148.1:0-8834 GCA_031401095.1 Acidobacteriota bacterium | reverse complement strand
GACGAGATCTACAATCTCGGCGCGCAATCTCACGTCAGGGTGAGCTTCGATATCCCGGAATACACCGCTGAAGTCGGCGCGCTCGGAACCCTGCGTTTGCTTGAGGCAATCCGCGACACGGGTCTCAATCCGCGTTTCTATCAAGCGAGCTCTTCCGAACTCTTCGGCAAGGTCCAGGAGATACCTCAGCGCGAGACTACTCCATTCTATCCTCGGAGCCCGTACGGTGTCGCCAAGCTATACGCCTACTGGATCACGATCAACTATCGCGAGAGTTACGGAATGTACGCCTGCAACGGCATCCTCTATAATCACGAGTCGCCGCGACGGAACGAGACTTTCGTGACGCGCAAGGTAACGCGCGCAGCCGCCGCCATCAAGCTGGGTCTGAGGGACAAGCTCTTTCTTGGAAACCTCGATGCCAAGAGAGACTGGGGCTACGCTCCGGAATTCGTCGAAGCGATGTGGCTCATGCTGCAGCAGGAAAAGCCCGACGATTACATTATCGCGACTGGTGAGACTCACTCGATTCGCGAACTGCTCGATGTTGCCTTTGGTCACCTCGATCTCGACTGGCAACCCCTGGTCGAGGTCGACACACGCTACTTCCGTCCGGCCGAGGTCGACATTCTGATCGGCGATGCTTCAAAGGCAGAACGAGCTCTCGGTTGGAAACCGAAGGTCAAGTTCAAAGAGCTGATCCAGATCATGGTCGAGGCCGATCTCGCGGAGTTGAAACGCATCCATCACCTTCCCTGAGCGATGACCGGAGTCTTTCCATATCAGCGTGTCGTGGTCACCGGAGGCGCGGGCTTTCTCGGCTCGTATGTCGTCGCCAAGCTGCGCGCGCGTGGCTGTCAGGAAATCGTTGTTCCGCGAAGCGCCGAATACAATCTGGTCGAAATGGAGGCTGTGCGCCGTCTCTACGATGACGCGCGGCCGGACCTCGTCATTCACCTCGCCGCGGTCGTTGGAGGAATTGGAGCCAACCAGCGCAATCCGGGCCGCTATTTCTATGACAATCTCATGATGGGTGCCCAGCTTATCGAAGAGGCTCGGCGGCGGGAGGTTTCCAAATTCGTCGCGCTCGGGACGATCTGTTCGTATCCAAAGATGACGCCTGTCCCCTTCAAGGAGGACAACCTTTGGGATGGTTATCCGGAAGAGACGAACGCGCCCTACGGTCTGGCAAAGAAGATGATGCTCGTGCAGGCACAGACATTTCGCGAGCAGTATGGCTTCAATACGATCTTCCTTTTGCCGGTCAACCTCTTTGGACCTCGAGACAACTTCGATCTCGAGACCTCGCACGTCATTCCCGCCCTGATCCGCAAGTGCGTCGAGGCCAGGCGCAGCGGAGCAAGCGAGGTTGTTTGCTGGGGAAGCGGGAGTGTTACCCGTGAGTTTTTGCACGCCGAGGATTGCGCTGAAGGGATCATGCTGGCGACGGAGCGCTACGACTCTCCGAGGCCGGTCAATCTCGGAGCTGGGTTCGAAATCTCGGTCGCCGATCTGGCGAATAAGATTGCGCACCTGACCCGATTTGACGGCCGGCTTGTGTGGGATGCTTCAAAACCCGATGGGCAGCCACGACGATCTCTCGATACTTCGCGCGCCTTTGAGGAGTTCGGCTTCCGCGCAAAGATCGACTTTGAGCAGGGTTTGAAGGAGACAATCGCGTGGTATGAAGCAACAATGGAATAGCTGAGTCAGAGAAGGGGAACAAACAACGGAACATACGGAAATGCACGGAATAGACGGAACCCCCTAAGGCTCTTTCCGTCAGTTCCGTGCTTTTCCGTATGTTCCGTTGTTTCTCCTTCTTCTTACTTTAGCGCACGAGGATCTCGCTGCGCCGCAAAGTCTTTCCACCGACCTCGATCTCTGACGCTGGCCAGTCACCAGTAACCGAGATGATCTCGATGCCGGAGTCGGTCGCAAGAACGGTATCCTCAATCTTCGTTCCTGCAATCGTCGGATTCCAGGCAAAAGCCTGCTGTGCTTCCACCACCTGCGTGCCATCGGGTGTGGCGACCCACTCGCGTTCCAGATAACCGGTCGCGCCTCCCTGGTGATGTTCGCGCCACTCATCGGGAAAGCCGGCCGCGGCGTAGGCTCGTTGTAGTTCCGCGAATATCTGCCCTGCGGTTGCTCCCGGCCTGGTTGAGCCAAGCAGGTGCGCCTCGACGGATTGAAGAGCTTGATATCGTGTTGCGATGTCATCGGGCACAGGCCCAAAGTGAACAAGTCGCGTGACCGCGACTATCAAACCCCAGCGGCGGGCACAGGTACTGAGGGCGACAAAGTTCTCGACGCGGGAGTCCGTAGGAATCGGATGCCGGTACTTTCGAAAGCGCTCGTCCGCCGCCACCAGTAAAACCGTTGGCCGCGCGCCACGCTTCATGATGTTAAAGGAGAGCAGGGCTTCAATGACTCGCTCACTCATGCCAGTCTCGAGTGAGCGAGCAGTCTCCTCGACCGCCTCGGCGACAGCAACGCCGTGCACTCGATATCGAGCCATTTCCGTGTTGGTCAGACAATATCTGAGTGGGGCGAACTTGCTTTCGACGTTCTCAAAGCCGCCGACGGTCGAGTCAGCCCCAACGCTCGCTGGATCGACAATGTCGGCGACGGCTCGGCGCAAGCGGGTCGCGTCCGAGCGGAGTTCGTGCCAGGCTATTGCTCTCGATTCAAAGCCGAAGGGCGCGGTCTCTTCTTCTGTGATTCGCGCGCGTTCATTGTTGCCGGAGATGACAAACCGGCTGCCGTGACGCAAAACAAGCAGAGAGGCCACACCATCGGGAGTCGCGACCCCAACGTGATTCGACCCCCCGCAGGTGAGCCAGGCAAAATTGCGCTGAGTCGTGAGCAGAATCGCGCCGAGCCGCTCCCGGTCAAGAAATTCGTAAACGCGATTCAGTTTGTCGGCGAGTTCGCTACTCGGTGACATCCTTGAGGAACTGCTGGTAAAGAGCTTCCGTCTGCTCTTTGGACAGCTTGCCCGAGTTGACGATAATACGGAACCGGAACGTCGCCTTCTGACCCGAGTCGAGCGAGAAGTTCAACGTCGTCGCTCCCTTGGTGAATTCCTTCGCACCAAAAGGATTGGCTGCGAAGAGGCCATAGCCTCGGACGTGCCAGTAGGTTGGGTAAGTAATATTCTTTGGGTGATCAAAGATTGCCAGGACGACATCCTCGCCTTTGACATTTCCGCTGAGGGTCATCCACTTTGCTCGAGTTCCCCAGGCTTCCTTCTCTCCGATCTTGCCTTCGCTGCTGAGGTAGACTCCGGCAACGCCCTGGTTGTCAAGAACGGGGACCTTCGTCGGATTGCCCTGCTCATCGGTAAAGACTTCGGGTCGTGTCGAGGGCTCTTCGAGCTGGCGGGCGACACGGATCCCGAGTGCACCTTCCTTGCTGTCATTAAAGGCGACCTTCTGACCCTGTGCCGTCAGCGTGATGATGCGATCAATGATGCGCAGGTCCTTCGCCGCCCGGAAGATGATCTTCTCGTCCTGCTGCAGAACCTTGACACCCGTTGGCATGATCCAGTCCATGGTCACATCGAGCTCGCCACTGGTCCTGCCATTCTTCATCGCTTTGACCGCGGCATGCTTGATGGTACCCATCTTCTCGGACCCGGCCCCACCACTGTTATTCCAGAAATCGACTCCGTTGATGTTCCCGTAATCGAAAAACGCCGAGACATGGTGGGGATGATCCGTTCTCTCGCCGGCAACTTTAGCTACCGGGAAGCTCCGAGTAACCACGGTGCCTTTTGCGCTCTTCAATGGATAAAGAATCGGCTTCTTCTGAGAATCCCAGTAGCAGTAGGAGGTGAACATCTGGCCGTCGATGAAGACGTCGATTTGTTTCGCGTCCTTGTTTTCGACGATCTTGACGCCACGTTCGCCCTGCGCGGCAACTGGCATCGCGATCAACGTCACCGACAGAATGAGCAATACGCACTTCTTCAACATTTCAACCTCAGCTCAAAACAAACATCAAGGGGAACGCCGGTATCTATCAGTCCCACCCGCGTTAGCAGGTGGGCTGCACTTTGACCGCAACGTTACAAGACCACGGAGAACTGACTGGAAAGCTCTTCCTCCAACGCCTTTCTTTCCGTTCCGTCCATGTCTTTCCGTATGTTCCGTTGTTTCTCTTTTCCTCTAGCCAGTAACAACGTCGCGTTTCCGCGTATCGAACGTCACGCGCTTTCCGGTCTGCAGGGCGGCGATCGTCATGCAAAGGGCAACTGAGTGGTTGTATGCGGCGTGAATGTCCGCGTTGGTCTTCGTGTTCCTCGAGCGAACGCAGTCCATCCAATTGCGCATGTGAGCGACGGTCTGTTTGTCAGCGCCGGTGTTCGCCGCCGTCTCCATGCCTCCCTCGTCCGAAAGTGTCAGCGGCTCGAGCAGATTCGTCTTCATGCCCATCGCCTTCGCGTGGTTCTCCTTGAGCCCACCCTCTGAGCTGACCTTGTTGGTATCGAGGTTGAGTGTCCCGCCATTCGAGTAGTAAATCTCCTTGACGTCACCCGCGTCATTGGTCATGCGCGAGCTATAGAGAACCTGGAAGCCCTTGCCGCCCTTCGCGGCATCTCCATAGTCGAAGACGGCGGTCATGGTATCGAAATTCTTCCGCCCATCGCGCCAGAGGTAGATTCCGCCATTGGCGACGACGCTGGTCGGATGATCATAGCCAGTAAACCAATGCACCGTATCGATCTGGTGAACCATCCACTGATCCGGGATGCCTGAGGAGTACGGCCAAAACAACCGGAACTCGAGATACTTTCGTGGATCGAACGAGTCGGACGGGCGATTACCGAGGAAGCGCTTCCAGTCGGTGTCCTGCTCGCGCAGTGTCGGCACGACACTCGGGCGTCGCCACCGTCCCGGCTGATTGACGTTCCAGGTCATGTCGGCCATGACGATGTCTCCAAACCTGCCCGATCTGAGGTACTCATTCGCGCGCATATAGCTCGGAGTTGAACGCCGTTGAGTGCCAACCTGGAAAATCTGTTTCGACTTGCCAATGACATCAAGGGCTTCGTTCGCATCCGACATGATGTTGGCGAACGGCTTTTCGCAGTAGGTGTCCTTGCCCGCGCGGACGGCTTCGATCGCATGTTGCGCATGCTGGAAATCCGCGGTTGCGATGATGACCGCATCGATGTCCTTCAGCGAGTAGAGCTCTTCCGTGTTGCGGACCTTGACTGGTTCCTTGATGCCGTATTTCTTTGCCACGCCGGGGGGCACCTCTTCGCGACGTTTGCTCCAGATATCGCAGACGGCAACAAGATCAAAGTTCAGGGCACTCGCCTGCCCCAGAAAAGCGGGAACGAGCGAACTCATCATGCGATCGCCAGCTCCAACGATCGCGACGCGGACGCGATCATTCGCCCCAAGTACCTGCGAGGTCGGTAACACGCTTGAGAGCGTCAGCCCGGCGGTCGCTGCGGATGTCTGCTTGATAAAACTCCGGCGACTAGGCTTCTCTGTCATGATTGTCTCCTTCTGCAATGACCCTCGATCAGAATACTAGCTTCAACCCAATCTGAACGTTGCGGGGCAGATTCTGAGTCGAAGTCGACTTCCCGAAATTCGTATCGGCCGGGGTCAGATTCGGATTTGCAAAGACCGGTGTGTTGAAAGCGTTGATGAACTCCCCGCGGATCTGGAGATTGACGGACTCGGTGATCGCCACATTCTTGATCACTGAGAGGTCCCAGAGATTGAGACCCTGGCCCCGGAAGTTCGGAAAACGCGAAGCGAGCGTCCGGATATTGTTAGCGAGCTGGATGCGCGTGTCCGCCCGTTGCTTAGCCGGATCGACGACACCGTTGGTCTGTACCGCGGCATCGTTGAAGTAGAAGCCACTGGTGTCAAAGGTGCGGTCGACCGTATTCCCGCTCATCGTCGCCCGGAGTTTGGTCGGATCGCCGTTGTAGTAGCGATTGTCGAGAGTCAGCGGTCGCCCGCTTTGGGCCTGCCAGATGCCTTGTACCTGCCAACCACCCGCAATCGCGTTGAGGGGGCCCTGCCAGTCCGTGCCAAAGCGACGTCCGCGCCCGAAGGGCAACTCCCAGATCCCGCTCATGACAATACGCTGCGGGATGTCTGCATCGCTCAGTCGTTTCTCAAAGTTTGCATCAGTCTCATTGAGCAGAGAACCCTGCTCGATGAACTTCGCGAACGTATAGCTCGCAAGAATCGTGAAGCCTTTCGAGAAACGGCGCTCAATCCTTGCCTGTGCAGAGTGGTAATTGCTCTTCGCATCGTTGCGGCGGGTCGTGATACTAAGAAACTGCGGGTTTGGCCGCAGCAGTTGTGATTTCGCGACCGTGTTCCCATTGAGGTTGACCCCTGGGATCAGTCCGCGGAATGGATTGGTGACGTTGGCCGAGAGGAAGTTGATGACTGTCGTATCGCGAATCGGACTGGTCGAGAGATATTGACGCGGGATCGGGTTGATCGGGTTACTGACGAATCCGTCATACCCGCGATTCCCAACATAGTTTGCTTCAACCAGCCACTGCCCAGGCAGTTCGTACTGAAAGCCGAACTCCCAGCGCTGCGCCTGAGTATTGCTAAGGTCAATGGGGAAAAAGTTAATGTCGCGGCCCATGAAAGTTGAGAGTCCTCCACTCGCACCGGGAGGGGTCGTCACGCCAGACGGGAACGGATCGGTCAGATTGGCAACGAATGTCAAAGAGGCATTGAGCGTCGGGACGATGTTGGTCGCCTGTGAGAACCCTGGCTGCTGAACTCCATCGATGACAAAGGGAACGGTGTAGATGCCCCAGCCCCCGCGCAGCACCAGCCTGTTATTTACCTGATACGCGGCGCCGATGCGCGGCTGCAGGTTGTTCTTGTCCGGACCCCAGAAACCGCGCTTGGCGTCCGTCGCAAAAAGCAGACCTCCCTTGACGTTGAAGTTCGCGGGCGCAATCTCAGGGATTGGACTCGCCGCATAAGCCGCTTTCGCCGCCGCCTCAATCGGACTGGACGAAGTAAAGTCGAACCCTCGAATGTTGCGGTTGTAGCGTTCATCGGTCGCGCCTTCAAATTCGTACCGCAGACCAAGATTGAGCGTCAATTTGTTGCTCACCTTGTAGTCATCGTGGACAAAGATCCCGTGATAGAGCGTCTGATTCGAACGCGAGGTGTTCCGATCGATAAACCCGCCTGTCGGTAAACCGAGGAGGAACGAGGCGAATTCCGGCCCGATGGAAGGGTTCGATGCGTTATCCAGGGGTCCGCGTACGAAGTCGGCCCCGAAATCGTACCGACCCGCCGAGTGGCCAGGACCAAAGCTGTTCTCCCGGTATGATCTGAAGTCGTAACCCATACGGATCGAGTGACGCCCCGCAATCTTGGTCAGCGTCGGCTGAACCGAGTAAATATTGTGGGTCGTCGTTCCGCCGATGCTCTCGCCGAGAAGCGAGTACGTGCCGCCGCGAAACTCGAAGCGGGGGAGATAGAGCTCCGGTCCGAAGAGCGCCGCGGTCTGCGCCGAGAAGCCCAGGGAGGCCGGTGTGAAAAGTCCCTCGTGCTGCCGAATGTTTGCCTCATTGAAGCGTGAAAACCCAACTCGCGTGTTGAGAATCAGCGTCGGTGAGATGTTATAGACGTGGTCAAAGGTACCGCTATTGTTGATGCGGAAAAGGAAGCCACCATTTGGGCGAAGTCCGTTAACAACGCCAGCCCAGTTGCCCCTCGACTCGCGCCGGTTGTTATGTGAATAACGCATAAAGAACTTCTGCTGGTCGTTAATTACCTGGTCGAACCGATAACTCTCAGAGTGGAAAGTATCCTTGCGAGGATTACCGCTCTGATAGTTGTTGCGGCCAACTGAATCCCCGGCCAGGTTCGGGGCTGGATAGAAATTGAGGAAATTCTTGGCGACCGGGTTGAGCCGGCTTGCGCAGATGATATTGGCCTGTCCGTTGCAAGTCAGTGCGCTGCGCCGAACGCGGGCACCCTCCTGTACACCGGTGTACGGATCATAGAGAGTAATCCCCTGGGCAAGCAGCGCCGAGAAATTGCCGTCGCGCTCAGGGAGGGTTGGCACAGTAAACAAGCCCGGCTCCGGGAATGTGTCTTTCAGTCCTTCGAACGAGAAAAAGAAGAAGCTGCGATCGCGTCCATCGTATCCGAGCGGTCCAAAGATCTTCTTCGGCATCCAGATCGGCCCACCGACGACGCCCCCGTAGCGGTTGTAACGGAGAGCCACTCGATCCGCCTTGCCGTCACCATTCTTGTCCGCAGCAGTGCGGTTGAGAAAGAAATCGTTGGCTGACAACTTGTCGTTGCGAACGAATTCGTAGAGGGATCCGTGAACGGCATTGGTGCCACTTCGCAGCGTCACGTTGACCGTCGCGCCAGCGGTGTGTCCCTGTTGGCCATCAAAGCTCGCGGTCTCGACCTTGAACTCCTGAACAGCATCGGCCGGTGGGACAAACGCGACGCGACCGAGGCCACCGCCGCTCGCCATGTTCGGCGTGCCATCGAGGGTAAACTCATTACGGCCAGGAGCTCCATCCGCAACAATCGCTGATGTGCCAGCGTTGTCAAAAGGCCGCGAGAAAAGCAGGTCACCAGTATAGGCGATGCCTGGTGTCAGACGCGTCAGCACAAATGGGTTGCCGTCGGAGAGTGGAAGTTCCGAAATACGACGGCGGTCGATCACCTGTCCAGCGGACGCCGATGCCGTGTCCAGCAGAGGCGCCTCGGATGTGACGTTGACAGTTTCGTTGACTACGCCCACTTCCAGTTGGAGATCCAGCGCGAGACGGTCACCAACGCGCACCTCGACACCCTCACGCA
>JANNRD010000147.1:0-11402 GCA_031401095.1 Acidobacteriota bacterium | reverse complement strand
GTCTATGTACACCGAACAGATCAATCACGATCCGGCGGTGACGTTTTCGATGACGGGATTTCAGATCGCCGGGCGTCCGAGTCTTGGTGCGTGGCTATCGTATGGGCTGGGCAGCGAGAACAGCGATTTGCCTGCCTTCGTCGCGCTTGTTTCAGTTGGCAGCGGCAGGCCTGATTGTCAGCCCCTGTATGACCGTTTGTGGGGCAGCGGCTTTCTGCCTTCGCAGTATCAGGGTGTCAAGTTTCAGAGCGGCGCGGAGAAAGTGCATTTCCTCTCGAACCCGCCGGGTGTCAGCAAGGAAGTGCGTCGGGACTTTCTAGACGCGTTATCGAAACTGAATCACGAGAACGAGAGAGAATTCGGTGACCCTGAAGTACTGACGCGCATTGCGCAATACGAGATGGCGTACCGGATGCAAAGTTCCGTGCCTGACCTGACGGACCTTTCCCGGGAATCAGAGAAGACGCTGTTGCATTACGGCCCGGACGCCAAAACGCCGGGTACGTATGCGGCGAATTGCATTCTGGCGCGGCGACTTGCGGAACGCGGCGTGCGCTGCATTCAACTATTCCATCGTGGTTGGGATCAACACGCTGATTTGCCGAAAGCGATTGCCGGTCAATGTCACGATATCGATCAGCCAACAGCAGCCTTGCTCATGGATCTGAAAGACCGCGGCATGCTGGATGAGACGTTGATCGTCTGGGGGGGAGAATTCGGGCGCACGGTGTACTCGCAAGGCAAGCTGACGGAGACGAATTATGGGCGCGATCATCATCCGCGTGCGTTCACGATCTGGATGGCTGGTGGCGGAATCAAGCCCGGCATGAGCATCGGCGAGACTGATGATTTCAGTTACAACATCACGCGCGACCCGATTCACATACACGATGTCAATGCGACGATCCTGCATTGTCTGGGGATAGACCACACGCGCCTGACCTACAAGTATCAGGGGCGAAACTTCCGCCTGACCGACGTTCAGGGCGAAGTTGTCCGGCAGATCTTGTCCTAGAAAGGGGCAGGTCATGGGATGCCGTTCAATGCCAGATGGTCGGGTTGCCGACTTCAACTGCGTCTAGAGCCGTGGTCAAAAGGAGCCTTAATGCCGCGTCTGCTTGGGTCTTGTTTTGTGATTCTGTTGTGCGCGATTGCGTTGCTGGGCGTGAATGCGATCCGTGCTACGGGTCAGTCGCGCAGGCCGAACATAATCCTGATTGTGACCGACGATCAGGGATACGGCGATCTGGGACGGCACGGCAATCCGATCCTGCAAACACCAAACCTCGACCGGTTGTACGATGAATCGGTGCGCTTTACTGATTTTCACGTCAGCCCGACCTGCGCTCCAACTCGATCAGCGTTACTTTCGGGCCGTCACGAATTCAAGAACGGCGTGACGCACACCATCCTCGAACGCGAGCGTCTAAGTTTGCGGACGACGACACTCGCGCAAGTCCTGAAGACCGCCGGGTACACAACGGGTATCTTCGGCAAATGGCACCTCGGTGATGAGCCGGAGCGAAGGCCAAACCGGCGCGGCTTTGACGAGACTTTCATTCACGGGTGCGGCGGCATTGGGCAGAGCTACCCCGGTACCTGCGGCGATGCACCAGGCAACTCGTATTTCGACCCGGTCATCCTGCACAACGGGACCTTTGAAAAGACCCGCGGCTATTGCACCGATGTCTTTTTCAAGCAGGCTGAGGAGTGGGTCAAGACCGACAAGGGACGAAAGCCGTTCTTTGTTATGATTACGCCCAACGCACCCCATGCACCGCTCAACGTTCCAGCGCAATACGAAAAGATGTATGCGGATAAGCTCCCACAGGACAAGGCAGGTCAGGACACGGCGAAGTTCTTCGGCATGATTGCAAATATCGACGAGAACGTCGGCAGGCTTATGGCCTTCCTCAAAGTAGAGAACCTCGAGCGGGATACGCTCTTGATCTTTATGAACGATAACGGTGGGACAGCGGGTGTGCGCGTCTGGAATGCGGGAATGCGCGGATCCAAAGTCACGCCTTACATGGGGGGCACGCGCGCGATGAGCCTCTGGCACTGGCCGGGCACTTTCAAACCCTCTGGCGTGGATCGGCTGGCTGCCCACATTGATGTCTTTCCGACGCTCGTCGAGCTCGCGGGGGCGAAACTGACTTCAGCCGTGAAAGTGCAGATTGAAGGTCGGAGCCTGGTGCCGCTGCTCAACGATCCGCAAGCCCAATGGGCAGATCGGTATCTTTTGACGCACGTCGGACGCTGGGCGAAAGGCAGTAATCCCAATGACGCCAAGTACTCGCACTGCAGTGTTCGCACCGCGCGATGGCACCTCGTCAACGATACCGGGGACGGTGCCAAACGCTGGGAACTCTACGACGTGCAGGCTGATCCCGGTGAAACGACTGACGTCGCCGCTCAGAATCCCGACGTCGTCCGAACCATCGATGAGGTGTACAGCAAATGGTGGGCTGAGGTCCTGCCGAGGCTGGAAAACGAAAACGCCACACAGCCTGAAGTCAATCCCTATCACGAGCAGTATTGGAAGCAATATCGTGGCCCCGGACCGAATAATGTGCCGCCCCGACCGAAGCCTCCGAGCAAGTGACTGACGTCAGAGCGGTCGCGGTAAGGTTATCAAGCATCGATCTGTTGGAAAGACTAACCGCCTTTGCGTATGGGGAAATCCCGAGTCAGGTAAGGAAGAATGAAAAGAGTGATCAGAGTCATTCTATCTCTGCTGTTGTCGTTGAGCGCTGCGCAGTCGGTCGGGCAGGTGGGCGCTGAATCCAAACGGCCGAACATCGTTTTTCTCTTCAGCGACGATCAGCGCGCTGACACGATCGCTGCGCTTGGCAATCAGTACATGACGACACCCAATCTGGATCGGCTGGTGAGTCAAGGGATGGCTTTTACGCGCGCATACTGCATGGGCGGACTGCAGGGGGCAATCTGCGTACCGTCGCGCGCAATGATGATGACTGGCAGGACGCTCTTCAGGGTCAGGGAAGACTTGCAGGGCCAGGCAACCTGGCCCCAGGTGTTCGCAAAAAGCGGGTACGCGACGTTTGGTATCGGCAAGTGGCACAATCAGCCACCGTCCTTCACTCGCACGTTTGCAGAAGGCAAGGCCGTATTTTTTGGCGGGATGAGTGATCCGTACACCATGCCGGTGCAAGACCTCGCCGTAAACCACGAGCTGGTCAACAAGCGGAATTCAGATAAGCACGCAACCGAGCTGTTTGCCGATGCGGCGGTTGAGTTTGTGGGCCGACAAAACAGAGAAAAGCCGTTTGCCCTCTACGTCGCATTTACGCTACCGCACGACCCGCGAATTGCCCCAAAGGAATATCGGGCGAGATACGATCCTGCAAAATTGCCGCTGCCAAAGAACTTTCTGCCGCAACATCCCTTCAATAACGGCGAGCTTCTTGTACGCGATGAAAGGCTCGCTCCCTGGCCGCGCACGCCCGGGATCGTGCGCGAACACTTGGCGGACTATTACGCCTGTGTGACGTACCTCGACGCGCAGGTTGGACGCATTGTCGACGCGCTCAAACAGAGCGGACAGTATGACAACACAGTCATTGTTTTCGCGGGGGATCACGGCCTTGCTATCGGCAGCCACGGACTCTTCGGGAAACAGAATCTGTACGAACATTCGATGCGAACGCCGCTGATCATTGCCGGGCCCGGCGTGCCGAAGAACAAACGATCGGATGCGTTGACATATTTGCTTGATCTGTTTCCCACGATATGCGAGTTGGCAGGAGTCAGCGTGCCAGCCGAAGTCGAAGGTTTGAGCCTTGTACCGGTCATGACTGGCAAGCAGAGATCACGGCGCGACGATCTCCTGACAGCCTATCGCAACGTGCAACGCGCTATCCGGGACGAACGCTGGAAGCTGATCGTCTATCCGCAGATCAACAAGACACAGCTATTTGACTTGAAGAGCGACCCGGCGGAGATCAACGATCTTTCAGCCGATCCGAAGTTCAAACCGCAACTCGAGAGAATGCTTGGGCTGTTGAGGCGGCGGCAGGCTGAAGCGGGCGACAATCAAGCGTTGCGTTCCGACAACCCACAGCCAGCGGAGTTCGATTTTACCAGGGCCAAACAGACGATCCGATAATCTGAGGATGGCCAGACAGCAAAAGAGTCGTCGAGCGTTGCTGGGCCTCAGGCCTCGCCAACGCTCTTCACCTCAACCATGGCAGAGCGCAACAGTGAAAGCGCCGTGTAGATGACGACAATGACGACCAGCCAGCGGACGTAGTATAGATCGAGGGCCTTGACGAGGAAGGCCGCAAGCAGCACTGCGGGAATACCACCCAAAGCTAATCCCAACGCCGCACGTAGGTTGTAGCTGCCCTTGCGGATAAATTGCGCACTGCCGGTTGGCATGAGGAACGCGCACGATCCCATCATGATCGGAAACGCGGCTTTCGGGTTCATCCCCAACAAGCTAATCATTATCAGGCAAGGGCCATACAGCCCGATGCCGAGCGACATCAAGGATCCAAGAATAAAGTTGCCGATGATACCGATGGCTAACATCGTGCCTGTCAGGCCAAGCGCTTCGCCACCGCCCGCCTGTTTGTTGAAGATCGTCATCAACGTCAAGCCCGCCGCGACCAGCAATGCAACCCCCATCCCGATTTGAATCGCTCGCCGCGGCAATTTGGCGACCACGCCTGCGCCGAGCCACATCCCCAAGACGGACGCTGCGATCAATGAGATGAGCGTCGTCATGTCTACTTCAACGATCGCGATGTAGATGAACGCCTGGACAATTGACGGCAGGCTGTGTCCGACGTTGAGCGTGCCCGGAATGACTTCATCACGTACTTGTTTCCATAGTTTGTAAATGGAAGTTGTCGTCGCAAACGAGCCGATGCCGAGCGTGTCGAAGAAGTTCGTGACGAATCCAATCCCTGCGTGCAGCGGCGTCGGCAGCGTTGGTTCCGAACCTTGGCGGTGGCGGATCGCGGAGAACCACGTCCACAGATAAAAGACTGTGACAGCGCCAAGCGCAACAAAGAGCCAGGTTTTCATGGTCGGCATAGGGTGTTGTCTTCCGTTCTCGAGATTGCAGGCTACCGAACAAAACGATGGTCGCAGTTTACTGGACAAAGCGTCTCTTGACCAGAAAGTTGCAGAAAGACCCGCCCTACCGATAAGATTGCAGGCAGGCGGCCAGGCTCCCGAGAGGAAGCCTTAAGCCAGCAACGGGCAGGTCGAGCCGCAAGCCCAGAACGGCAGCCAGCAGGTCACAAGCCAATATTGTCCCGTCCGATCAAATCTGGCAGCAGAGGTGTGAGGATCTGACTTGATACTTTTTTGCGTGGATCAGTCGGGAAAGCCATTGCAGGATCCGCCAGGGAAGTGAACAATCAATCCCCATGAGAATACTGATATTGCTTCTGGCCGCTTTGAGCGTGAGCGCATCCATCGCCGCCGCCGATACCTATCCGAGACAGCGGAAAGTGGATGCGCAGCATTATTCGTTCCGACTCACGCTCAATGACGAGAGCGACGAAATCCTGGGCGAGGCGACGATAACGCTTCTTTTGACCGATGCGGGCGTCACTGAGGTGTCGTTCGACCTCGCATCAGCGACGAGCGGCAAGGGGATGACTGTCACCGCTGTGACATCGGCTGGTGCACCGGTTGCCTTCAAGCATGAGGCGGATCGGCTAACCCTGAGCTTGCCGACTCCGCCCAACGCAGGCGAGCGGCGACAATTCACTGTTAGTTATCGCGGCGTGCCAGCGAATGGCTTGCGCATGCTCAGGAACAAATTCGGCGATCGCGTCTTCTTCAGCGAGAACTGGCCGAATAACGCGCGCCAGTGGTTGCCGATGATTGACCATCCGTATGACAAGGCGACGAGCGAATTCATGGTCATCGCGCCCGTCAAGTATCAGGTTGTCGCCAACGGCTTGTTGCAGGAAGAAACCGATCTTGGTAACGGGCAGCGGCTGACGCATTGGAAACAGTCGGTACCAATTGCTTCGTGGCTTAATGCCATCGGCGTCGCGCAGTTCTCGGTGCACTACGCCGGACTGGTTAAGGGCGTGGAGTTGCAAACCTGGGTTTATCCGCAGGAGCGCCTGACCGGCCCTCCCTGGTTCGAGTCCACATCGCGGCAGGCGATGGAATTCTTCAGCGAACAGATCGGCCCCTATTCATACGAAAAGCTGGCTAATGTAGAAGCGGCTGGCTTCGGCGGCGGCACCGAACACGCGAGCGCGATCTTTTACGGTGAGAATTCAATTCTCACAAATCCAGGCACGGGCCTGACGCGCTCCGGGACAGGTCTGATCGCACACGAGATCGCCCACCAATGGTTTGGCAACGCAGTTACTGAAAGAGACTGGGATGACGCCTGGCTGAGCGAAGGCTTCGCGACGTATTTCACGCTGCTCTTTACCGAGCATTTTCAAGGCCGCGATGTCTTTGTCGCTGGGTTGCGTCGGAGCCGCGAGACGGTCCTGACGCTCGAGAAGCGCAGCCCGGGTGTCGCGGTGCTTCACAAGAACCTGGCCAATATGAAGGACGTGCTCAACGCGATCATCTACCAGAAAGGCGGCTGGACCCTGCACATGTTGCGCGGGCTGATTGGCACTGACAAATTCTGGGGAGGCATTCGCGACTACTACCAGCGCTATCGCAACGGCAGTGCCTCAACGACTGATTTTCGACGGGTCATGGAGGAACACTCGGGAATGGAATTGTCCTGGTTCTTTGAGCAGTGGCTTGCGCGCGCGGGGTCGCCGGTGATTGAAGGCGGTTGGCGGTATGATGAAACGGCGAAGAAGCTGGTCATCGAACTCAGACAGTCACAGCCGGGCGATGCCTATCGCCTGCCGCTCGAAATTGGCCTGACCATTGACGGCGCGCTAAAGACCGAGAAGATTGAGCTGACGCAGAAGGCGCAGCGTTTTGAGATTGCGGCGGATAAAGAACCTGTCACCGTCGTGCTCGATCCGAATACGTGGGTGCTGATGGAAACGCGTTTCGGAAAGCGCTGACGCGAATCCGGGGAGTGGTCAAGAGCATAAAGGCAGAGTCCTGGTCATTCAGTTCAGCGCGGCTTGTTGCCCGCAGTTGTTTACTTGATCGAGTCCAGATTTTAGCCGGGAGAGAGTAGATGCAAATTACCGGAATCAATGTTTACCGGGTCGAGTTACCGCTCCACGAGGGTAGTTACAAGTGGTCTGGGGGCAGAAGCGTCGATGTCTTTGATTCGACAGTGGTCGAATTGCAGACAGACGCTGGGATCGTCGGCTTTGGCGAAGTCTGCCCACTTGGCCCGGCTTACCTTGCCGCCTATGCTGCTGGAGCGCGGACGGGCATCGGTGAGCTTGCGCCGCATCTGATCGGGCTCGATCCGACGCAGCTTGGCCTGGTCAATCAATGCATGGATCAATCGTTGCGCGGTCATCCATACGTCAAGTCGGCGATTGATATGGCGTGCTGGGACATTCTTGGCAAAGCGTGCGGCCAATCGGTAGCGACTTTGTTGGGCGGACGTTACGGGGAAGACTTTGCTCTCTATCGCGCTATTTCGCAGGATACGCCGGAGCGGATGGCCTCAAACGTCGGCAAGTACCGCGCGGAGGGGTACACGAAATTTCAACTCAAATCCGGCAGCGACGTTGAGACAGACATTGCGCGCATTCATGCGGTGGCAGCGGAGTTGCAACCAGGCGATGTCCTGGTCGCCGACGCCAACTGCGGTTGGACCCAGCATCAGGCGATGTGTGTCGCCGCCGGCGTACGCGATGTGAATGTTTATATCGAACAACCCTGCCTGAGTTACGAAGAGTGTCTGGTCGTGCGCCGCCATACCAATCGCCCGTTTATTCTCGACGAAGTAATCGACGATCTGAAGACGGTCGTGCGTGGTTACAGCGACCAGGCGATGGATGTCATCAACCTCAAGATCTCGAAAGTGGGCGGTCTCACCAAAGCGCGGCAGATCCGTGACCTGTGTGTCTCGTTGGGCATTGCGATGACCATCGAGGACACGTGGGGCGGTGACATCATCACCGCAGCCATCGCGCACCTCGCACATAGCACACCGCCAGAATATTTGTTCTCTGCGACGGACTTCAACAGCTACGTGACGGTCAGCATCGCTGACGGCGCACCGCAACGACGGCACGGAAGACTGGCGGCTTCGACGCTGCCTGGGCTGGGCCTGGAGCCACGCCGTGAAGTGTTGGGGCAACCGGTTTTGACAGCGAGATGACTCGCACTTCGCTTGCAACCCCAAAGAGGAGACCACTATGAAACGACGCTCGCTTCTCGTATTCGCCTTGTTGCTGTTTGTTCCCGCAATCGTCGGCGCGCAGTCCCCACATTACCAATCGCATTTCCCGCCGGAAGAGTTCAAAACGCGATGGTCAAAGATCTTCGATCAAATCGGCAATCGTGGCGTCGCGATAGTGCAAGGGGCACCCTTGACCAGAGGCTTTACGTTCCCGCGCCAATCAAACGAATTTTACTATTTGAGCGGGATTGAGACGCCCGGCGCATACCTGTTGCTTGATGGTCGCACGCGCAAAGCGACGCTCATCCTGCCGCCGCGCAACGAACGACTGGAACGTAGCGAGGGCAAGGTGCTTTCTGCCGAGGACGTTGAACTGGCCAGGCAATTGACTGGCGTCGATGCTGTGGCCAGCACGAAGTCGATGGGTGAGGAATGGCTGAACGAGTTGATGAAGGCCCCCGCGCCAACGATTTATACGATGTTCACGCCCGCTGAAGGAAACGCGGAAAGCCGTTTCGAATTGCAAAACGCGAATGCGGCCATCGCCGCAGACTACTGGGACGGGCGCGTTTCGCGTGAGGCGCATTTCGTCAATCTGCTGCGGACGCGCGCCCCGCGCGCCGATGTTCGTGATCTGACCGCCATTCTGGACGAGATGCGCAGTCTCAAGAGCCCGCGGGAGATCGCTCTCATCCGTCGGGCCTCGCAACTGGCGGGACTCGGGATTCTCGAGGCGATGAAGAGCACAAAGGCCGGTCTCTATGAATATCAGCTTGACGCAGCGGCGCGTTACATCTTTCTGGCGGGCGGCGCGCGGTTGGAGGGCTATCGCTCGATCACGGCTGCCGGCACGCCCAACATCTTCAACGCCCACTACTATCGCAACAACGCGCCGTTGAAAGATGGCGATCTGGTGTTGATGGATTTCGCGCCGGATTACGGTTACTACACCAGCGACGTCGCGCGGATGTGGCCGATCAATGGGAAGTTTTCGCCTGTCCAGCGCGAGCTGTTGCAGTTCATCCTGGAGTACCGCAACACCGTCCTCAAGCTCATCCGCCCTGGAATAACGACAAAGGCAATTCTCGAACAGGCACGCGTCGCAATCCAACCCGTCTTGCAACGGACGAACTTTTCGAAGCCGGTTTACGAACAGGCAGCGCGCAAGCTGGTAGAAACCGGAGGCGGAACGCTCTCTCATCCGGTCGGCTTGGCGGTGCACGACGATGGCCCCTACAACCGCGATGTGCTGAAGCCTGGACACGTCTTTTCGATCGATCCGCAACTCTGGGTGCCGGAGGAGAATCTGTACCTCCGCTACGAGGACGTCATTGTTGTTACCGCCAATGGCTATGAGAACTTTACTGACTTCCTTCCCACCGAACTAGCTGACCTTGAGAAGTTGGTTGGGCAGGGCGGGATCGGGCTGAAACTTCAACCTGCACCGGAGAAGGATCTGATCAAGCGCAAGTGACCTCGCGATGGAACTTGAGCCAGCGCGTAACCGATCGTGCCAGGTCAACAGACGCAAGCGAGTGTCGCGCCCTGATTGGCCTCGCAAGACAGCCCCAGTTACCTGTTTGAGCAGGTTGAAGAAGGCGCTCTTGCGTTCAGTATTGATGCCGAATTTAACAGCGGGCACGTGCCCAGCCGTGTCCGATATTGGGAGCCAGCGGTCAAGAATGTGGGAAGTGACCCCGACAGGTCGCTCAGTATTGCCGACGTTCCCGCCTTGAATCAATCGCCGCACATGGCTGCAAGGGGTCCAATCGCGCCGCACGCCAGGCAGGCTGCATTCCCGCGACGGTGTGCTGGACGTCACCGAAGGCGACAGATTCAATAGCCGGTGGCAACGCCACCGGAAACCGAGTAGTGAGTGAGCCGACCCCGAAGGGGTCGAAGACGATGCCGAAGACTTGTGCGACCCCTTCAGGGTCGGATTCAGGGTGTCCGTCGATTCCGGTGGCGTTGTCACCGGCTAGTGAATCTGTCGCCTTCGGCGACCAGGGAATCGCTAACATCGGGACCCACTAAAATCCCGGAAGAGCCTAAGAAATAATCTTGGGAGCTTTCATCTGCGCTCCTGCTATTCGTGCTCCTGATTTCGCAGGCTTTTGTCGCGCATTAGTTGCGCAGGATGATCAGCCGTTTTCCCACCACCTTGCCGTTGTAAATTGTTAACGCCGCCGCGATCAGCATAGAGCGGAATATACATTCCCTTTGTGTCATTCAACGTAGCGAACAATTGCTCATTCATCTGCTTGACCGTCGCTTGATGGGCCTGGCTGAAAATGAGGTTCTTGCTTTCCAGCGGGTCTTCCTGCAAGTCGTACAATTCGTCTATGTCCCAGATGCCGTGATTGTGAATGTATTTGTAGCGGCTGCCGCGCAACGCGTGCAGCGTAGGTGTCTGCGGGAAATTGCGTTCCCAGTAATACTCATAAAGCAATCCGTCGCGCCATGCGGTTTGTTTGCCTTGCGCGAGCGAGATGAAACTCTTGCCGACCATATTTTTCGGTGCTTGCAAACCGGCGGCTTCGAGGATGGTCGGCGCGATGTCAATGTTAGCGACAGCCGATTCGACGACCGTGCTGCCTTTGAAAAGCTCAGGGCATTGCATCAGCATCGGCACGCGCATGGATTCTTCATAGGCCGTGCGTTTATCAATCAAGCCGTGTTCGCCAAACGCAAAGCCGTTGTCACCCATGTAAATCACCAGCGTTGAATCAAGCAGGTTCTGTTCTTTCAGCCACGCCAGCACGCGGCCCACGCTGTCATCCACGCCCATCAGCGTTTCGGCGTATTGCTTGTAATACTCAGCAATGTTGAGGTCACTGTGATAGGGGAAATCTACGCCGTGCCAACTGTTGCGCTGATTGCGTACCCACATCGGCGCGTCAATCACGTTGAGCGGGTTCATCGTCTTCGGTTCGACAAAGGTTTCGTTTTTGAAGCGCCCTTTATGCCGCGCGGCAGGTTCGAATTCAGAGTGTACGCCTTTATGCGAAAGATAAAGCATGAACGGCTTGTCGCCCTTGCGCGAGTTCAGCCAATTGATCGCGTAATCAGTCAATTCATCGGTGATGTAACCTTTTTGCGGCAAGTTTCATAACTCGCCCAAAGTACC
>JANNRD010000146.1:0-5213 GCA_031401095.1 Acidobacteriota bacterium | reverse complement strand
CGACCAGCGCGCCGAGGCTCTGAATAAAAAGGATCGCGGCCAAAAACTGAAAAGTGCGTTCCATGATTGCAACCAGAACAGAATTACCACAACACAGGGTCGCAGAGATACTGAGTCAGGAGACGAGCGCTGAATCTGGCGCTATTTGTTGAGCGATCGTTTCGGCAATCCGCGACTGATCCTCGTCGTTGAGCGCCATTCTCTTCGCCTCGAGCACGAGGTCAGTCATCTCGACCGCCTTCTCGCGAAAGCGGACATCACGACTAATCAACTCATGGATGACGTGCCGCTCGCGTTCGGACCGGCTGAAGTGCTCGCTCTGTCCGCTTGCCACGACATACTGAATGGGGAGCGTCTTGTTCCGTACCAGCACGAGGAGCGGATTGAACTCTTTCCTGATCTGGTCACGCAGTCGGTTGACCTCAAGAAGCGACGACTCAAAGCCAAGAGCGCCGGCGAGAACCACCTCGACGACGGGCGCCGGCGCATCGCTTGTCCGGCGATCGATCGGTGCCAGTTCCCGTCGCAGCCTGTCGAAGAGCTCATTCTCGACCGCCTCAGGTGTCGTTCCCGAATGGACGTTGATCTGAAGTCTGTAAGCGGGCCTTCGATAGTAATCTTCGACCAGCCGGGCCTGCGCGGTCCCGGCAACGATATCGACAAGGTACGCACCACGCCGGTAATCGAATTCATCGACGTTGCACGCCTCAAGGGAGCCAGGGTTGAAGATCCATCCATCGATCTCGAAATTCTTGTGAGTGTGTCCGAGGGCAAGGTAGTCGGTAGCGGTTTTCAACCCGCCCAATCTCTCGACGCTGACAGCTGGAATTGGACGGTTGAGCTGCCCTTCGACATCGGTGTGCAACATGAGGACGTTGAATAATCGTTCGCTGCGATGCTGGCTCAGTTCATCGGCCAGTCGAGGCACCATTTGCGCACCGGTCGCGCCATACCAGTTCGAGCCAAAGACGCGCGCTCCCTCAATATCGATATAGGAACCTGACCGCCGCTCCTCATCCCACGGCGAATACTGCGGCCGGCCGTCGATGTAGGCAGGTTCAAGAAGCTTGAGGAATCCCCACTGCGAGAGGCTTCTCAGCCAGCTAAACCGGTTGATTGCCTCGTGCTGATCATGATTGCCTTCGATGACGAGCGCCGGGATTCCGGCATCAAGAAGGAGTTGCAAACCTGAGATGGCGTGGTTCATCGCCTCCGGCTCCACCCTGCGCGCGTCAAAGAGGTCGCCGGCGATGAGCACAAACGAGACCCTTTCCCGGATCGCATATTTCTCAAGGCAATCTTTCCAGGCGAGGAAGAAGTCGCGCGTTCTTTCTTCGGAGCGATAGCGCCGAATTCCGAGGTGAATGTCTGCGATGTGCAGGAATCTGGTCACTTTGAGCACGCCCGGGCTGAACCAACTGCAGATTTTGAGGGGCAGTATAGCACAGAGGTCTTTGGCGCATAGCCCGGTGGACGACTGATGCCCGACGGCTCGTTCATTGCCAAACAATAGGCTCACGGGTATGATGGGTGATCCTCAAGTCCGAAAGGAAAACATGCGCATACCACAAAGACTTCGGCGGGTGGTCGTCACCGGCATTGGCTGTGTGAGCCCGATCGGAGTTGGTCGAAAACAGTTCTGGGACGCCCTCAAAGAGGGCCGGAGTGGAGCGGGACCAATCACCAGATTCGATGTCTCAGATCTGCCGGTAAAGATCGCCGCCGAAGTTCGCAATTTTGATCCGGATCAGTTTATCGCGGCAAAAGATCGGCAGCACGTCTCGATGGCGGTCGCACTTGCGATCGCGGGCGCCGATCTGACCTTTGTCGATGCCGGTATTTCTCCACGCGACATGGATGTCGAGGGGCGACGCCAGATTGCGATTCTCCTCGGCAGCGGCGGTGCGAGTCTCGCCTTTATCGAGAAACAGTATCGATACTACTTTGCCAATGAAGCGAAGAAGGCGAGCATCTACGCGATCCCGACAGCGACACCGGGCAGTCTTCCGAGCGAGGTCGCCATGGCTTTTGGCCTCCGTGGATTCAGTCATCTGATCTCGACAGGCTGCACATCCTCAACTGACGCGATTGCGTATGCGGCACAGCAGATTGCCCTCGGACGCATCGATACGGTTCTGACTGGCGGGGTCGACTCTCCGCTTGCTCACAGTATCGTCCTTTCCTTTTGCAGCATGAAAGTCATGACTCCGTCCTGGAACGACGCGCCGGAACGCGCCTCTCGCCCGTTCAGCAAGGATCGCGACGGTTTCCTCCTCGGCGAGGGTGCGTATTTTGTGCTCCTCGAAGAGCGCGAACACGCGGTCGAGCGCGGCGCGCGCATCTATGGCGAGATCGTTGGTTACGCTTCGACCTGCGATGCTCACCATCGCGTCCGGCTGGATGAGAGCGGAGAAGAACCCGCGCGCGCCATGACGCTCGCCCTTGATGATGCCGGTATCCGGACTGAGGAGATCGACTACATCAACCTTCACGGAACATCGACGGAGCTCAACGATCGGATCGAGACGCGCGCCGTCAAGCAAGCCTTCGGTCCGGTGGCGATGCGCATCCCAATGAGCGCCACAAAATCGATGATCGGACATCCGCAGGGAGCCTCTGGAGCTGCCGGCCTGATCGCCACGCTTGGTGCCATGAACGAAGGCTTCCTGCCCCCCACCATCAACCTCGACGAACCCGATCCTGAGTGCGATCTGGATTACGTGGCAAACAACTCCCGTCCAGCGAAAGTGCGCTATGCTCTCTGCAATTGCATTGGATTCGGATCGAAGAATTCCGCCCTTGTTGTGAAGAGCGCGGAAGAGTAGTCAGATAGCAACCCGACCTGCCGGCCCAAGGTTTTCCATAGAGATGTTTCCAAATTTTTCGATGCGGAGCGTCGAACCTGAGCTGATGGATGGCGTCGACTATACTCCGGAAGAGTTGGTCGCCAGTCTGTCAGATATTCGGCTGGTCAATCGCTTTCTCGGCGGTCGCAGAACACTCTTGAGGCATCTCCTGCCGATGATTGAGCAGCTTGGCCGGAAGCGGGTTCGTTTGCTGGACCTCGGCACCGGCTCCGGTGACCTTCCAGTCGCAATCGTCGAATGGGCGCGCAAGCGAAAGATCGAGATTGACTTCGTCGTCATCGACCTCAATCGTCGAGTGGCACGGGAGGCGCATCTTCTGAGCGCCGAGCACCCAGAGATCAGCACGGTCCAGGCCGATGCGCGGCGGCCACCCTTTCCCCCGCGCAGCTTTGACTTTGTCCTCGCTTCCCTTTTCCTTCATCACTTCGAGACGCCGGAGGCGGCACGATTGATCGCGAGTTTCGCGGACATCGCGCGCGTTGCGGTCGTCATCAATGACCTACGGCGCCACCCAATTGCTTACTACTCCATCAAAGCTCTGACCTGGATGTTTCGGGCCAGCCGCATGGTCCGATACGATGCCGCTTTGTCAGTGCAGCGGGGATTTACTGATCACGATGTCGACGAGATCTCGCGTCTCGCGGGAATGCCACTACAGGTCTTTCGACACTTCCCTTACCGATTTCTGGCGATTGCTTCATCCGTCGACTCTAGCGCGTCCAGTCTCCAGACCGTGCCCTCCTTGATCCAGCCAGTGCAGGAGCCAGGTTGAGTGTGTTGGGAACAGGCCTGACCCATCAACAACCAAAGCATCCAAACCCGGAGGTACCATGACAGGTGACGAAGTCATCAAGGTATTTGAAGAGAAGGGCGCTTTGCTGAGCGGACACTTCCTCCTCTCGTCGGGACTGCATAGTTCGCGGTATCTGCAATGCGCGCTCGTGCTCCAATATCCCGCGGTTGCCGAGCGTTTGTGTGCCGAGCTGGCGGAGGCCATCGAAAACAAGAGCGGGGGGCCGATCGACCTGGTCATCGCGCCAGCCCTTGGCGGAGTCATCGTCGCGCACGAGGTGGCGCGAGCGCTGGGCGTTCGCGCTCTCTTCTCGGAGCGTCAGGAAGGGCTCATGACATTGCGCCGCGGCTTTCGGATAGAGCCGGGCGAGTGCTGCGTGGTCGTCGAGGATGTGGTCACCACCGGCGGCTCGACACGAGAGGTGATGGAGTTGGTGCGATCGAGCGGGGGCATTGTCGCCGGAGCGGGCTCTCTCATAGATCGCAGCGGGGGCTCAGTTGATCTCGGGGTTCCTCGACACGCCCTGGCCGTCCTGGACGTGCCGACCTTCAAGCCCGAGAAATGCCCGCTCTGCGCTGATGGGTCACGAGCCGTCAAACCGGGAAGTAGACCTGGCGGAATCTGAGGAGGCTCACCACCTCTCGAAGTTGTCGCGGATTATGAATTACCGCATCACACTGGCTTACGATGGAACTGACTTCACCGGGTGGCAGATGCAACCGGGAGCCCGCACGATCCAGGGCGTCCTGACTACTGCACTGACGGCACTTGATGGAGGTCCAGTAACTGTCTTTGGCGCGGGTCGGACGGATTCGGGCGTGCATGCGGAAGGTCAGGTAGCGTCCTTTGGTCTCAGCCGAGCTCGCGCCGCTAACGAGTTGCAGAATGCTCTCAATGGCGCCCTCCCACGTGATGTTCGCGTCATCGAAGCGGCAGCGGCAACAGATAGCTTTCATGCACGCAGGGACGCTCGAAGCAAGACATATCGTTACCATCTGTACACCGCACGAGTGATGAGCCCTTTCCTCAATCGCTACGCCTGGCATTTCCCGTACGCGCTTGATCTTGATCGACTCCGCGAGGATGCAAGTGTGCTTGTCGGGACGCACGATTTCAGCGCATTCACAGTGACCTCAACTGAGGTCAAGACGAGGGTCCGGACGGTGACTGAGGTCGACGTCAAGAGTGAAGGACCCAGCCTGCTGCTGAGGTTCAGCGGGAATGGCTTCCTGCGTTACATGGTCAGGACGATGGTCAGCGCGCTGGTCGATATCAATCGCGGGCGGTTGACATCTGATTCGCTTGCGGAGCTACTGACGACAGGCGATCGGCACCTTGTCAGGACGATGGCTCCGGCTAAAGGGTTGACGATGATGAAAGTCGAGTATTAGTATTGCCTGACAGTTAGTTGGCTGGCTGGCTCCAGAACCCGCTCGAACTTTGGGAAGAGCTCAATGATCGGAGCACGATATTGGATTTTGCTGGACTTATCAAACCCGGCTCGCGTGATGAGACGCTTCTCAAGCAGATTGATTTGACCAGGTTACCGCGGC
>JANNRD010000145.1:0-1784 GCA_031401095.1 Acidobacteriota bacterium | reverse complement strand
AAGCTTCATGACTGGACAAACTCTGACCGTTGATGGAGGCTTCCTCGCATCAGGCGTCAACTCCTAGTCCGGGCGGTCACCTTCTTTGCCGCCGAGGCTCATATGAGAGAGAGTCGGAGAGAGCATTTGACTATGAAAAAGAAAGCGTCACTTGGCCGAATTTTGCCGAATCCGAGAGTTGCGCTTGCGTTACTTCTGGGACTCTGTGCCTTTCTCGGTGTTCTCCACCGGGCCGGTGCGACTGCGTCGCCGATGCAAACACCGGATTACCGCAACGCTGACTTGCCAATCGGACAGCGGGTGTCAGATCTATTGAGTCGCATGACACTCGAGGAGAAGATCGCGCAAGTGACGACGCTCTGGGCCAGGAAACCGCAAGAGCGAGACCTCAGTCCCACTTACTCCTTTCCCGATCGCGGCGATTTCTCGCCGGAGAAGGCCTCCGTCGTCATGAAGCATGGCATCGGACAGATCGCGCGACAGCGAGAAGGCAAGGACGCGCGACAATCCGCGGAGTTTGCCAATGCTCTTCAGAAATGGCTCCGTGAGAAGACGCGCCTCGGCATTCCCGCCATCTTTCACGACGAGGCTCTTCACGGCCATATGGCGCGGGGCAGCACGAGCTTTCCAACGCCGCTCTCGATGGCCTCGAGCTGGGATCCCGAATTGATCACGAAGGTCTTTACCGTCGCCGCCCTCGAGACACGAATTCGTGGCGGACATCAGGTGCTCGGACCCAATCTCGATCTCGCCCGCGACCCTCGTTGGGGCCGAACCGAGGAGACCTATGGTGAAGATCCCTATCTCGCCTCGCGATTGGGCGTGGCCTGCATCAAGGCGCTCCAGGGAACTGCCCCTGGTGCCATACCAGAGGTCGAACCACGGGTTGATGGACAGCACGTCATGGCGACTGCGAAGCATTTTGCTGCGCATGGTCAGCCCGAAGGAGGTACGAACACCGCTCCAGTCAACGTCTCCGAGCGCATCCTTCGCGAGATATTTCTACCGACCTTTGAAGCAGCCGTCAAAGAAGCGGGCGTCCTCAGCGTCATGCCCTCCTACAATGAAATCGACGGTGTGCCGTCCCACGCAAGTCAGTTCCTGCTCGAGAAAGTGTTGCGGCAGGAGTGGGGGTTTCGCGGCCTGGTCGCCGCTGACTACAACGGCATCTCCGAACTGATTTCTCGTCACAAGGTCGCTGCCAACAAGCAGGAGGCCGCGCGCCGCGCGCTCGAGGCAGGCGTCGATATCGAGCTTCCCGATCCTGACTGCTATCTGACACTTGATCAATTGATCAAGAATCGCGTGGTTCCACTCTCGATGCTCGACACCGCGGTTGCGCGAGTGCTGCGCGCAAAGTTTCAACTTGGGCTTTTTGAGCAGCCGCTTGTCGACGTCAATCGTGCGGTGACTCTGACAAACAGCCGAGAGCACCAGGAGCTGGCGGCCGAGGCGGCTCGCCGTTCCATTGTGCTGCTCAAGAATGAAGGGGATCTGCTTCCCCTCAACAAGCAAAGACTCAACTCGATCGCAGTCATCGGCCCCAACGCGGCTGGAGTGCATCTCGGTGGCTACAGCGACGAACCCGGACGCGGAATCAGCATCCTCGATGGCATCCGACAGAAGGTTGGAGACCGGATCAAGGTCAACTACGCCGAAGGGTGCAAGATAACCCGGGAAGGCGGCAAATGGTGGGATGACCGGTCGAGCCTGAGCGACCCGGAAACAGATGCGAAGCTGACCGCTGAGGCTGCGGATGAGGCTAAGGCCCGGTTCAAGGCGGC
>JANNRD010000144.1:0-12908 GCA_031401095.1 Acidobacteriota bacterium | reverse complement strand
CCATGGCTCAGTTCGCACTTCGCTGATACTCATGTTCGACTCCGTGACCTGTGCCATCCCCGGCGCGCGACGACCCTCACAGGTTGAAGAGAATGCCGCAGCCGCCGACCTGCAGCCGCTGACACCTCAGACCATGCAGGCAATACAGAACCTCTACCATCTCCGACTGGAGCCTCTCGTCCATCAGTACTGGTAAGTCTTCTCGCCGCTCAGCTCGTAGACTTCAGTCTTGTTGCCGGTGAATATCAGACGGAAGTTCCGTCGGAAGAACTCGTCATGAGGGAGCTTCGTCGGTTCGACGGCAGAGTTGAGGAGGAGGTAGTTGACTGCAAGCTGCTTGAGTTCGTCGTAGAGAGCTTCGCCGCCATACATCTTCGAGGTAATGCGGGCATAGTTGGCTTCGCCTACCCAGTCTCCGAGGAATGTTCCATCGGCATGGTAGGCCATCTTGACATCGTCAAGCGCATAGACCCGGTAGTTGCTCCCGATTTGAGAATTGAGAAACTGATAAGCCGGGTATGAAGGGATGCGGGCGGCGAGATATCGCTCTCGCTCGGCGCGCGTCGTCGGGAGAAAGCCTTCCCACCTGACATGCTGCGCAACGTAGTACCAACTCGGAGACACCAGAACCACACAAATCGCCGCAGTCACCAGATGAGTGTTTGGCCAGGCGGCAGTCTGCCTCCGCGACAGAATCCAATCCACGCTCGCGGCAGCCACGAGGCAGTAGAGTGGAAACGCCGGGACCAGATAGCGGACATACTGGTAACCATAGAACCAGAAGATCGTGTATGAAACCGCGATCAGCAGGAGTCGTCGAACATGCGAACTGAAAAAGGAGTAAACAACTGCCAGAGGCAAAAGGACGAAGGTGGCGATCGAGAGCGGCGCTTCGGGTAGGAAGACCTTGTTATGAAAGATCATGTTCCATGGCAGCTTTAGCAGAGCCCCCAGCGAACGCCCGGTGCCAATATACAGGGAGCCGCCGATCAGGGTGCGGAACCACTCCGGGTCAATCCGCCGCCGGCCAAAAATGCCGGTGAAGAAATCTGCAAAAAACGGGAACAGTGGATTGCCGCTGTAGTACGTGTTGCGCACAAGCCACGGGCCCGCCACGAGCAACGTCACACCGCCGAGAATCAACGGGGGTAAATACCGTCGCTCGCGCCAGCCACTCCAGATCAGGCTCACGAAGAAGACGAGCGGAAACACCGCGCCCGTATACTTCGAGCCAAACGCCAGCCCGCTGAAGACCCCGGCCAGCACCAGCCAGACGGTCGCGCGCGACTCGATCCAGCTCCAGAAGGAAAAAGTCGCCAGAAAGCAGAAAAGCATGAGCCCGACATCGACATACGCGATCGAGCCGAGATGGATCACCAGTGGGCTCGCGAGCAGTAATGCCGCTCCCCACCAACCTGCCCTCGGAGTCAAGTAGCGCATCCCAAATGCAATCATTGCTCCGCCGAGAGTCAGCAACATGAGGAACTGAATCTGCTGCGCAAACGGGTCATCGTACAGAAGCAGCGCGCCCGTGAAAAGCATCTGATTGGTCTGCGGAAACACCGGATAACGCAGATATGGAGTAAGCACAACCGCGTGCGCCTCGATGTAGATCTTGGGCGCCGCGAGATGGTACTGCGTCGCATCCCAGTCTTTTGCCGGATAGAGGGGCAGCACAAAGAATGGAGTAGCAACACCGAGAATCAATCCCGCTCCGAGGACAAGCCGCCACCGACGAGTCACATCTCGAAGATTCAGCCCTCTTATGTCTCGTGACCAGGCGAGCAGAACCGGATAGCTCAACAGGAGACTCACTGAGAGAGCGATTATGAGAGCCGAGGGGTAGAGAAGATGCAGCATCCCGAGCAGGAGGATGAGAAACGAGATCGCCCCGAGCCCAAGCGCGATCGAGAAACAAGCCGCTTCAAGCGCCCCCTTGTAGGTGACCCCGCCGGTCAATCTGCGGCCAATCGCGCAGGCAGTTACTCCGACGAGAAGAAGTGCGAGGTAATGCTCGATCACAAAGAGCGCGTTCGCGGCGATTGCTGCAAGGTCGAGGCTCATACTTCGATCGTCTGACTGCAGGATCAGGATCGCGAGAGCAATCCCTTCGCGGCGGTGTACCACTGAAAGACACGCCGTCCGACGGCGCGAAACGACGCATTGAACCTCAGTCGAATCAGAAAACTGAAGAAAGGGTCAGGAGTCATCATGCGACTGACACCGAGACACCGCCGCACCAGACCCGGGAAGTCTCTGCTAAAGGCTTTGTCCTCGGTTAGTGCGCTGATCCCGCCACCTGCATAATCCGCGATCACCAGATCGACGTACCGCTTTTCAATTCGCGGGTCACTAAAGGCCTCTGCGTTGATTGCGTAGTCAGCACGAACCGGGTAGCGGAGGTCGTACATTCCAAACAGCTCGAAGACTTCCCGGCCGTAGAATGCCGACTGGTGGCAGATATCATAGACGAGGAGGAGAAACCACTTGCTGACCTTGCCGTAGTAGTTGGTTTCGTCGTTCGGCACATGAAAGGTGCCATAGACAACGCCGCGGTCGTGATCGGGCAACTCTGCAGCGATTTGGCTCAGCACACCCGGGCGGAGGCGATCGCCGGCGCCGATGAAGTAGAGATAGCGCCCGCTGCTGAGCGCGATTCCCTTGTTCATGGCGTCGTAGAGCCCCCCATCGGGCTCGGAGACGCAGCGAACCTGGTCACCGTACTTCCCGATCAACTCGAGGGTGCCATCGGGCGAGCATCCATCGACGATAAGATACTCGAAGAGGTCTCTCTCCTGAGCAAGGACCGAGCGGATTGTCTCTTCAATCCGGGCCTCAGCACGATAAGTCGGCGTAATGATCGAGAAGAGAGGCATGCGGGGACTACCTTCGCAGATAGTCGTCGCTGCCATCGAGCCAGTCTTTTCTGATTGGACTAAAGGCATCGATCCCCGTTGAATCGACAATCGCGACCGCAGAATGAGGAACCCAGGAAGGGATGTGCACAACTTCGCCGGCGCTGACGGTCAGTTCCTGATCACCGATCTTGAAGTGCATTGACCCGGAGCTGACATAGCTGAACTGTTCGCTGTCGTGCGAATGTTCGGGGACAACGCACCCTTTCTTGAGCGTGATGAAGGCAAGTGTTATCTGCTCGCCGGTAAAGAACTGGCGCGCAAATACCGGAGTCACCCATTCTTCGGGCACTTCGCTGAGCTTGTAGTGTTTCATGGTTGTCCGGCGGCAGGATAATGGCGAGGGTCGTGGAGGTCAAGGGGGCTGCAAGGAAGGACGACCGGAGGAAGAGACTCACGCGAAGTCGCGAAGTCGCGAAGGGGTGTGCGTTTTCCTTTCGCGACTTCGCGAGTTCGCGTGAGTCTCTTCCTCCGGTCGTCCTTTAGTTGCCGTCCTTGTTCTACCAGGGCAACGGCAATCGAAGATAGCGCCCATTGCGCGAGTCGCTGACTTTCTTCCGGTGGTAAATGTAACCGGCCGCCGCGCCAACCCCTGCGCCAATCACCGCTACCTTGAGGACGTCCCCGGTCTGTTTCCCGATGATCGCTCCTGCGCCTGCACCAATGCCAGCTCCGATGCCAATTCTCCGAGCCGCCTTGCCAGCCGTGTCCTCACGATCCCAGCGATCATTTCGATCGTACCGGTTGACGTCCTGGCTACCGTACTGGCTGTCATAGCGACTGTCATACCGACTGTCATAGCGCTGGTCATAGCGATCGTTGACGTAGTTTGCGTTCTTTCCGGATCGACCGCGATCGTAGCGGCTGTCACCGTCATAACCGGAGTTCGTCGCGCATCGCTCCCGTTTGTTCTTCGCCTGCGCAACCGTGGCTGCCAAAACTGCGGACAGCCCGATCATAAGTACCATCATCACCGCGCTCTTTCTGGAAAGTCTCTGCATCTTCTGTCTCCTTTCAACTGGCAAATGCACCATCTTCTTGTCAATCTACGTGCCAGCCGACCGGGCACCCGATCGTCAGGCGGAAAGGTAGTTGTGACAGTAACTTAGTTGAGAAATGCAGCGTCAGCGGCAGGGGTCACACCGAACGAAATGGTGGGATTCGGGCTCTTCCTGTATACGATATCGTATGCGAGCGCAACACCTTACCAATTGGGTGGCCCGCCGACAGGGTATTGCTCGAGGTCGAGGATGGAACCCGAGATGCACTCGCTTTCATCACTCGCAAAGTACATGGCGGCGTAGGCAATATCGCGCGGGAGCAACAGACGCCCGAACGGCCGCGTCTTGATCGCCTCCTGCAGCCAATCGGCGCCCTTGCCCTCTTCCTCCAGCTTGACGCGATGCTCATTTGGCGTCTCAGTCCAGCCAACGTTCAACTGATTGACCCGAATCCGATAGCGATTCAGATAACTGGCTGTGTTCCTCGTCAACGTCATCAAGGCGCCCTTTGTGGCGGAATATGCCATGAGCTTTGGCTCACCGATATACGCGTTGACCGAGCCAATATTGATAATCGAGCCTCGTTGTTTCTCTTTCATGAACCGAACGGCCTGCTGGATGCAGATAAAGGCGCTTCGAACGTTGGTCGCAAAAAGCTTGTCCCAGAGTTCGACTGATGTGTCCTCGATATTCCCGCGGCTGCTCAATCCAACATTGTTGACGAGGATGTCTATCTGACCGTAATGCGCGACGGTCCGATCAATCAACGCACGACAATCAGCCTCCACCGAGACATCCGCCCGAACAAATATCGCTCGCCCGCCTTCAGCTGTGATCCTTTCGACAACGGACCGACCCTTCACCTCGTCGCGACCCGAGATGACAACGCCGCAACCTTCAGCAGCAAACAGACGCGCAATCCCTTCACCCATCCCGGAGCCTGAACCGGTGACGACTGCTGCTCGATCCTTCAAACGCATCTTACTCTTTCCCTTTTCCTGGTTCGCTCAAGAGAAGTACTGCGCAATCTTCGTGCGCAGGAACTGCACCGATTGACGCAGCTCTTCCATGCCATTCTCGCCGTCTTCAATCGAGATCCATCCGTCAAAGCCCTCGCTGCGCAGTGTCGAGAAGATTGAGTCGTAATCGTTGAGACCCTTCCCGATAACCCCGTGCTTGAGGTTCTTCGCATAGCCAACCGAGCCATCCTGGTTCTTCAGATCCTCGATCGTCCCGCTGGCAAGGTATCGATCCGACGCGTGCATCGAGACGACACGATGCTTGACAGCTTCGAGAACAACCAGAGGGTCTTCGCCACCAATGATCGCGTTTGACGGATCGTAATTGACACCAAAGTGCGGCGAGTCAATCTGCTCGACGATCTCGAGAAAGACGTCGAGCTTTTGGGCAAACTCGGGATAGCGCCAGTAACCGTCCTTGTAGTGATTCTCCATCGTCAGGACGATCCCGCGCGCGGCCGCGTAATCAAGCAGCGAGGTAATGCACTCGACGGTCCAGCGGACTCCGTCAGCGCGGCTGACGTCTTCGCGCCGCTGTCCGGATAGCACTCGGCAAAACCCGCCGCCAAGCGCAGCCGTGACATCGATGATCCCCTTCTCCTTGTCGATCTCGGCTTGTCGCAGCGTTGCATCTGGAATGGTGAAGTCGGGCGAGGCGCACATCATCGGCGCCTCCAGACCCTTGACCGCGAGATGCTGCTTCAACCTCCCCAGATACTCCGGCTCAAAGCTCTCAAAGAAGCCCGGATACATCTCGACGCCATCGACACCGAGAGTCGCTGCCAGGTCAATCCAGTCAAAAAGCGTCATCGTCTTCGTGACGCACAGATCATCCATATAACACTTCGGAAACGCGCTCAGCTTTGGCATATCCTGCTTTCTTAGTCCTCTCCTGCCTTCCCTGCCAGCTCGGACACATCGTGGATCGCAGTCGTCCGCTCCGACCCGCCCACTACCGCGGGTGACTGGCGTTTTGACATTTTCTGACGCACGAGAGTCGTGACGACGACGACGCGGAGCGACGACGCGAGCCTAGCCTGTCTTTCTTCCGATCACGAGTCCCTGGTGACCCCATTCGGCTGGAGGACGGCTTTGACATACGTCCCGTCGTGCATGCCATCAAAGCAGTCTTGCCATTCCTCGATCGGTGCAACGCGGCTGATGATCAGGTCGAGATTGATCTGGTTACTCGAGAGCATCGCGACGATCTGCTCCCAATGGCGAAACGTGTGGCTGAAGCTGCCTTGCAGTCTGATCGCTTTCTGAACCAGTGGATCGAGTGAAAACCCGAGCGGTTGCGGGCCCCAGCCGACCTTTGTGATCTGACCACCGGGTCTCGTGATCTGCAGTGCTGCCTTCAACGCTGCCGACGCACCCGCTGCGTCGATCACCAGATCGGCGCCAAGCCCATCACCAATCCCCCGCACCACCTCCTCGAGGTCCGTCTTCTGAACATCAACCGCGTGAGTCGCGCCCAGTTGCTCGGCCACCTTCAAGCGTGGAGCATCCTGAGACATCCCAGCAACAACCAGTGTGCCGGCCCCGTTGATCCGCGCCATCTCAGCGCAGAGCAGCCCGATCGGTCCGGGTCCGAGCACAACGACAAAGTCGCCCGGTCTGATATGGCTGTTGACCGTGACGCAGTTATAGGCAACACAACACGGCTCGGTCAGGGCCGCGCGCGAAAACGGCAATGAGTCCGGAATATGATGCAGGCAACGCTCGTCGACGCTGACATAACCAGCCATTGCCCCGTTGATCCCGTAGCCAAACCCCTTCCGTTTTGGACAGAGGTTGTATTGACCTGTTCTACAGTAGATGCATTGGAGGCAAATGGACGCGGCAGTCTCCGAGACAACGCGGTCACCTTCTTTAAAGCCCCTCACTCGGGACCCTGTGCGAGCGACAACGCCGCCAAACTCGTGCCCAAGCACGACCGGTGTCCGGACAGGCCAACTGTGAGTATTATGGTATTGATGGACGTCGCTTCCGCAGACGCTGACTCCAGCGACCTCGAGCAGCACCTGATCATCATCGATCTCGGGCACGGGCAACTCGCGGAGCTCCACTGCATGCGGTTTGAGGTCGTACTGCACGACCGCGGCCATCGTTTCGATCATGCGCGAATCCTCCGTGTGATCTCAGTGAGCAACGCCTTGAGATCGCCGCTGGCAACGTTGAATGAATTTGCGTCGATCGCGAGGGGGGCGCCGATGACGACCAGAGGCGCGCCGCGCTTCGGCATCGAGATCGCCTCTTCAATCGTCAAACCGCCAACCGCCTGGATCGGGATGCTCACCGCCCTGACGACCGCGTCGAGATCATCAAGTGGGCTCAATCGAGGACCGCCGCTCGCGGCGATGCCGTTTCTTTCGTCGAATCCAGTGTGATGGACGATGTAGTCGACCCCAAGATCCTCCATCATCCGGCTCGCGGCTGCCTTATCGTCACAACCGAGGTTGTCACCCATAACCTCGACCCCGTGATCGCGACCCGCTTTGACAACGCATTTGATGGTCTCGACATGAGCGCGCGCCATGACAACGACGTGGGTCGCACCCGCTTTGGCCATCATCTCGGCTTCGAGGTAGCCACCATCCATGGTTTTCAGATCGGCGACGATCGGGTGCTCAGGGAATTCCGCTCGCAGAGCCCGGACCGCGTTGAGACCTTCCGCCAGAATCAATGGAGTGCCGGCTTCCAGCCAGTCGACTCCGGCATCAACTGCAATCCTGGCAGTCGCAAGCGCTTCATTGATGTCGATAAGATCAAGAGAGATTTGAACGATCGGATTCATATGGTGATGGAGGGACGACAAGGACGAGCTGAACGAAACCGGAGCCCGTTGTCCCTGCTGTTTTCCTAAAACTCGCGGACCCGAATATTCTTAAACCACACCTCGTCGTTGTGATCCTGGAGCAAAAAGTGGCCGCGTTTCGCCTCGCCAAAGCCAGCGGTGGTCTTGAACTTGCTCGCGGCGATGTGCGCCTTCAAGTCGGGGCTACCCTGGTCGAACTCGAGCAACTTGATTCCATTGAGCCAGTGCTCGACGTGGGTTCCGTGCTTGACGATCCGGGTCTTGTTGAAGGCGCCCACTGCGTTCACTTTCTTGCTGGCCGCGGCAGGAATCAGATCGTAAAGCGAGCCGACAGTTCGGTTCCCGGCGATACCCATTTTCGCGTCCGGGTGATTCTCATCGTCGAGCACCTGGTACTCAAAGCTCACCGCTGAGCGGCCGGTCTTCGGAAGATCCTCCGAGACGAGGTATTTGATCCCGCTGTTACCGCCCTTCGAGAGTCGCCACTCGACCTCAAACTCAAAGTTCTCAAACTGGTCGACCGTGATCAGGTCACCGCCAATGTCGGACCCCGGTGGACGTTGCATGGAAGTCAGCTTGAGCATCCCGTTCTCGACCGCCCAACCCTTGGCAGGCTCCTGTCGATGAAAACCACGCCAGCCAGCGAGAGTCTTCCCGTCGAAAAGCTCCCGCCACGCGCCAGCCTTTTTCTGCTGACCCTTTGATCCCTGCGCCCTCTCATGAGCGACGACCACACTCGAAATGGCCAAAATGAGCAAAATCGGTATTCTGAGTTTCATGGTTTGCCTTATCGGAAGTCTGTCCTAACCAAAGTCCCAACGGATACACTCATCAAGCGCTGTGCATTGCGTCGCACGTTAGCATAGACAAGCCGCACTCTCAAAACTAGAATGACAATTGAAACTAGTGACGGTAGTCTTCGTGTTCGAGGGAAAGGAAAGAGGATGTTGAACCAGACGCGACGCCAGACACAAACGCGCAGTCGAGCCAATGTCTACGATGTCGTCATCATTGGCTCCGGTGCTGCCGGCGGAACCGCCGCCATGGTCTTTACTCAGGCCAATCTCAAGGTCGCCGTGCTCGAGGCGGGACCGCAACGAAAACACCTCGTCGATTTCCCCTACCACGACCCGTGGCCCTACGATGATCCGCACCGCGGTCTCAAAGGAGACAATCCCAACGAGGCAATGCTCCAGCGCTACATCGTTGCCAAAGGCAACGCAGATGAGCCCTACACGACACCTCAGGATCATCCCTACGATTGGTTCCGGACGCGCAACGTCGGCGGCCGGGCAATGTTCTGGGGCAGATTCACCAATCGATTCAATGAAGGCGATTTCAAAGCGCGCTCGCGAGACGGACAAGGAATTGATTGGCCGATCGAATACAAGGATATCGCCCCGTATTACGACAAGGCAGAGAGCTTCATGGGGGTCTGCGGGGACCAGGAAACTCACCCCGACATCCCGACTGGACCTAACTACCTGCCACCCGCCGCGCTCAAGTGTCCGGACTGGCTGCTCAAACACGCGGCGCAAAAAATGGGCATTCAGGCCATTTCAGCCCGGAGGGCAATGCTCACCAGGCCTTACCATGGCTACCCCGCCTGCCACTACTGCAGCGGGTGCGATAACGGCTGCGAGACGCACTCGTTCTACACCCCGGCCTTTCGTCAGATAGCGCCATTACAACAGAAGTATCCACGGACATTCACGCTCATTACGAACGCCATGGCGCGGACCATTAATGTTGACGCGCGTGGACGGGCGAGCGGTGTCACATACATCGACAGAACCACGGGAGAGGAGAGAGAGCTGCGTGCGCGAGTTGTGGTTGCAGCTTGCGGGACACTCGAGACAACACGGTTGCTTCTGCTCTCAAAGTCGGCGCTCTTCCCCAACGGCATCGCCAATTCAAGCGGCATGGTTGGCCGCAATTTCATTGAGCATCTTGATGCGATGGGCGAAGCAAACATCCCGTCGATGAGCTTTGTCGAAACGTATGCCGGGGATGGAATAGGCGGTTCGCACATTATCATCCCGTGGTTTGGCTATTTTAGACCCAACGAGAAGCGCAATTTCGTTCGCGGTTTTCTGATCGAGCCCTCGAATCGCATTCGTATGCGGCCAGAAAAGAATCCGAAGAGCGTTGCTGGCTTTGGGAGCAACTTCAAGCGCGAAGTGAGACGCTGGACCGGAACGCGAGTGAGGCTCGCCGCTCACGGCGAGATGCTCCCCGATCCCGCCAGGTTTGTCGAACTCGACACCCAAACAAAGGACAAGTGGGGCATGCCTGTTCTCAAGATCCATCATCCACTGACGAACAATGATCGCGAGATGTTCAAGTATCTGAGACAGACGTACGAAGAACTGTTTACGACGCTGAAGGCGGTCGATGTCAAACTCCCGAAGGAGCCGGACGGGGCCGGACACTCGATTCACGAGATGGGTACGGCGCATATGGGCAGCGACCCGAAGACATCTGTCCTCAACTCATCCAATCAGAGCTGGGATGTCAAGAACCTCTTTGTCGTCGATGCCGCCGCCTTTGCTTCAGGCTCCCACAAGAATCCGACACTGACGATCATGGCACTCGCGTGGAGGGCGGCCGAGCATGCGCTCGCGGAAATGAAGAAAGGCAACCTGTGATGGACGCTGCCGACGGCAGCGAATCGAGTGCGGACCTTCCGCTCCACTCACCGTCGTTTGCCGTTCACCTGCGCCGCTCCCTGCCGCCACTTCTGCTCTGCCTCGCAGCATTTGCCGTCTTTTCTTTTGCGGCGAGTCATCATCCAATTGGGACCTATTGGACGGAGACCGATTTCTATCACCTCTACGGACCCGACGCGGAGCGAATCGCCGCAGGAAGGTTCCCTGAGAATCCTTATCAAGGGCCGGGCTTTCCGGCTCTTGTCGCGATTGGCTCAAGGCTTACCGGCGATGGGTTTGTCGCGGGAAAGTGGATCTCGGTTGTCTGCGCGACACTCGTCGTTGCGCTCTCTTTTCTTCTCTTTGCACGCCTCTTCGGCTATTGGGTCGGTCTCGCAGCAGCCGCGCTCGTCCCAGTCAGCCCGCAGTTTGCCCAGTTTGCGATCTCAGCGACAACCGACATCGTCTTCCTTCTCATCTGTCTCGCCTGCCTCGTTGTCCTTGTTGAGCCAAGGATCAGGCTTGAGCCAAGGATCAGGATTAACTGGCGAGTGTCCCTCGCAGGTGCGTTTGCCGGCCTCGGCTACCTCGTGCGGTACAACGGCGTCTTTCTGGTCGCGACCGGGAGTCTCGGCATTCTTCTGCTCAACGTATTTGCCATCGAGTGGCCGAGCAGACTAAAGCTCAGCGCGATCTTTCTCGGTGTCTTCCTGATCACGACATCCCCATGGCTCTATCTCAACTACGTGCATCGGGGATCGCCTCTCCACAATGCTAACTATCTCAATATCGCGACGGAGTTCTATCCGGAACTAGCTGACGGAAAGACCAATCAGGACGGGACAAGGGGACTCGAGGGAGTCTTTCGTTCTTTTGGCGATGTGGTGCGCTACGATCCCGCTCGAATACTCCGCCACTATCCCGCAAACCTCTACTCGAGCCTGCGCCAAACCGCGACCAGCGATCTGGTAAGCCAGTTGACCGGATGGCTCGCGCTGATTGGCATTTTGATTGTCATCGCCGAAAGGCGCTCGAAGCCAGCACTCGCGCTTCTGGTCGCGATGCTCATTTATTTCTTGTTGATGGGGCTCAACCACTGGGAGACGAGATACTACTTTTTTATCATGGTCGGCTATTGCGGTCTCGGGGTTTACGCTGTCGCTCGCCTCTGGAGCTGGTCGCTCAAGCGAACTCGACTAACCCATCGCGCCCTGGCGCTGGTTCCGGTGATCGTCGTCGCTTTGATGTGGTGGAGTTCGTTTGTCATGGCGAGGAGGGACCTCAAAGAGTTTCTCGCCAGTCATCCGATGGAGGTTATCGCGGCGTGCGACTATCTGCGCTTGGAGGGGGTGCGCGGTGCGAGGATTGTTTCGCGCAAACCGCATTTGCCGGTCATCTGTCGCCAGGAATGGGTCTTCTTTCCTCCGGTAAAGTCTCTCGAAGAGCTTCATCAGTGGCTGATTGCGAATCAGACGGACTATCTCGTCATCAGCTCGGTCGAGGTTAAGCGTCGTCGCGAGCTTTCCGCTCTCAAAAGCCCGGCGACTGCGCCACCTTGGCTGGAGGCGGTCTGGGAGAGCAAGGACCCGCTTCTGATTCTTTACCGGCCGAGGCTTTGAAGGCGGTAGAGGACTCAGCTTGATTTTACTGGCCCGCTCAGGTAGAGAAGGGCAGGGATGCGAATATGTGCAGGAGCAATTGATGAGAAAATACTATAGCTTTGTTCGGTTTGTTGCTCTGACTCTCTGTTTGTCTCTTGCGTGGCCGATCGATGCTGCGCCGATCCAGAAGAAGAGCAGCAGTTCGTCGAGCAAGAAGAAATCTTCAAAGAAGAAGAGCCGAAAAGCGCGAGCGAGCACGCCGGTGCCACGCAAGAGTTTCGATGAAATGATCGGCACCTCGGGCACCGTTGCACCCGGCACCCTTGCACCCGGCACCATTGCACCAGGCGGGGTGGCACCCGGCGGGAGGGTCATGCTCGGCGAGCTTGGTGATGCCGATCAGGCCGCCGCGCAACTCGATGAAAACAAGACCCGCGCCCACATCAGGTTCCTCGCCGATGACCTGCTCGAGGGTCGCGGCACCGGATCACGAGGCGGCCTGCTCGCCGCCAAATATATTGCCGCCCAGTTTGAGGCAGCGGGACTGGAACCCGCAGCCGCCGATCGCTCATTCTTTCAGCAGGTGCAGATGGTCGGTAACCGCACCGACCCATCCACTCAATTGGTCATCAAGGGCCCAAATGGAGACGAAAAGTTCGCCTTTGGCGATCAGTTCGTCGCCGGAACAGACCTCGAAGAGCCGAGCATCAATATCATCTCCGAAATCGTCTTTGTCGGTTATGGCATTGAAGCGCCTGAATACAAGTGGGATGACTATAAGGGGCTGGACGTCCGGGGCAAGGTCCTCATGATGCTGGTCAACGATCCACCTGCGACTGTGGCGGAACCGAATCTCTTCGGCGGACGCGCCCTCACTTACTACGGCCGCTGGACTTACAAATATGA
>JANNRD010000143.1:0-8122 GCA_031401095.1 Acidobacteriota bacterium | reverse complement strand
CTCTCAACCTCAATATTACTCCCGGAGTTGCGGGCGTCCCGGGTATCACCTCGCTCAGTCCTGGAGCAGTGATTGTCGGAAGCGGCGCATTTACGTTGACGGTCAACGGGACCAATCTCTTCCCGAACTCGGTGGTTCAATTCAATGGAAGCCCGCGAACGACAACGTTCGTGAGCGCGACTCAACTGAACGCAGCGATTACGGCGGCGGACGTATCGAGCGTCGGGACGGCTGTCATTTCGGTCTTCACGCCGCCGCCTGGCGGTGGCTTCTCGAATAGCGTCAACTTCGGAATCATCGCTTCTCCACCACCGGCGCCGACGCTCGTCAGCCTCAACCCAACGTCAGCCGGCGTTGGGAATCCATTCGCATTGACGGCAAACGGCTCGAATTTCGTCGCGACCTCGGTGGTTCTCGTCAACAGTTCACCGCGTGTCACCACGTTTGTCAGCGGCTCTCAGTTGATTGCGCAAATCACTGCAGCCGACGTCGCTGTAGCCGGAAATCTGTCGATCTCTGTCTTCACACCCGCGCCCGGAGGTGGGACCTCGAACCCGTTGATCCTTCCGGTCAACGCAACTGTCAACCCGGTTCCGACGATCCTTAGTCTGAATCCAGTTACCGCGACCGCTGGCGGACCTGGCTTCAACCTGACGGTCAACGGATCTGACTTTGTCGGTGGTTCGGTGGTCCGCTGGAATGGAATCAACCAGTCGACCATCTTCGTTAGTAGTACGCAGCTGACTGCACAGATTCCGGCTTCGAACATTGTCTCGGCGGGAACAGTGGCAGTCACTGTCTTCAATCCGCCAGCGGGTGGTGGCTTGTCGAACCAGCTCCCCTTTGGCGTCAATCCGCCAGGACCGCCGCCGACGTGCAACACCATTTGTCTGAAGTCAGCGCGGTACTACGAGCGCAACACAAACCGGCTACCGAACGGCCTTGTTCTGATTGGTGGTTACAATGCCAATCAGGCAGTTCAGATCCAGACCAACCTTCCGAAGGTCCATGATGCGCTCGGGGGTGGTGAAAGTCCGTTGGCCCAGCTCAACAAGCAGTTTGTTGCGATCCAGATCAGTCTGGTCCTTTCGGGTTCATCCTCCGTGGGTGGTTTGCAGAGTTCACCAAGTTGTTACGGAGTGACCTTCGCGCCGGTTCTGTTAAGCAACGGGGTGTCGTTGACGGTAAACTCGACGACCAATGATATCCTCGGACAGGTTCGGGCATCGATCTTCGAGTCGCGCAGCGCAGATATGCCAGCTCTCGCTGCGATTCTTGGGCTCATGAACGGTGATGACCCAAGCGGTGTCTGTAACCGGGTGACCGGCAATCCGACTGCATTCTCGGGCGGCGAGGAACAGGCGCCAGCACGTCAGCGCCAAGATCTCGACGGTCGCGGGATAAGATAGGCGGGTTCTTCCGAACGGCATCAGCCTGAAAACAGGCAAAGGCGCAGAGAAGGTCTTTCTCTGCGCCTTTTGTTTGCAAAGCTCCGTGAGGAGCTCACGAACCCTCGATTCCACCAGACAGAAGAACTTGCCGGCTGCCATTGCCGATCTTTAGTTCCTGGTCAGATTCTCAGATTCCCATCACCTGGACGTGTATCTGACGACTATTCGGACCGTCAAACTCGGCGAGGACGATGTTCTGCCAAGTACCGAGCTTCAGCTTTCCATCAACCACCGGTACCGAGAGGGAGAGGCCAACGACTACGGCACGCAGATGGGCATCAGCGTTCTTGCGATCACAATCAGAAAGAAGTGGGTCATTGTGCTTGTAGTAAACGCCGCGCGGAACTAGTTGCTCGACGAGCGATGAAATATCTGATAGAAGCGCACCTTGAGTTTCATTGACAAGCAAGCCTGCAGTCGTATGAAGCGAGGAAATCTGCACAATCCCATCGCGTACCGGGGTTTCGCCCAGAAAGGCGGCGATCTCGCTGGTGATACTTCTGAGTTCCAGGCGCTCGGTTGTCTCGAAAACAATCGTCCTCGAGCTCACTTTGTAGGTGCCTTCCCTAGTCTCACTCGCGGCCGCTTTCTCAAGGGGTGAGAGTGCCAGATTGCTCATGTACCATTCTCCTTAGTCTTTCTCCGAAAAAGCCAGTGCAGTTCACCCAACCGCAACGGCCTAGATCGCAAACCGCAAGTGCCAATAAGCCTCAAGCAAGTGTCAAACTCTATCGAGAGCGCGTCGTCTTGTCAACACTCTCAAACCCCCGCTGAGCTCCCCCTCTTCGGGGCTTTTTGACTGGCCCCTCGAACGGGATAATCCGACGACCCTCAACCCGATACTTGCCGCTGACGATGACCGCCAGGCTCTCGGGATAAAGTCGATTTTCCTCGCGCAGAATTCGCGCTGACAGGGCCTCGAGGGTTTCGTTGAGATCAACCGCGACCACTGCCTGACCCACAATCGGCCCATGATCCAACTGCTCATCCACAAGGTGCACCGTACACCCCGTCTGCCGAACCCCATACTCAAGAGCCTGCCGCTGCGCATCGAGTCCGGCAAAAGAAGGCAGCAATGATGGGTGGATGTTGAGTATTCGACCCTCAAACTGACGGACAAACCACGACGAGAGCAAGCGCATGTAGCCCGCCAGGCAGACAATATCCACACTACGCCGGTGCAGGGCCTCAGCCATGGCTCGGTCGTGCTCTTCCCGCGTCCGCCCGCGATGGTCAAACACCAGCGTTTCAATTCCGATCGCCTTCGCTGTCGCGAGCCCTTTCGCTGAAGCGACATTGCTAATCACAACTGCGACTTCAGCCTCCGGAACTCGTCCCTCGCGAACGGCAGTAGCGAGCGCCAACATGTTGGAACCGCGACCAGATATGAGAATCCCAACGCGTTTCAAGTGAGCCCCCTCCGAGACTCGTCTCCGCCTAGGCGGACACGAACCTCCGCTGTCAACCCTCCTGCCTAGCGCTTTGCCGGACGCAGCCGCAGATTGTCTTCAAAAAGCTTGAGGATACGCTTGTATTCGTCTGCCCAGCTTGTGGCCTGCACAAAACCATGGTCTTCAACCGGGTACGCCGCTAGTTCCCAGTTCTCCTTGCGTAACTCGATCAATCGTTGCACGAGGCGAATCGTATCCTGAAAATGAACGTTGACATCGACCATTCCGTGGCAGATCAGTAACGCCCCCTTCAAACCCTGCGCATGGTAGATCGGCGAACTTCGCTGGTACGCCTCGGCGTCAGCCTGTGGAGCGTTGAGAATGCCGGCCGTATAGCCATGGTTGTAATGCGCCCAGTCGGTCACTGGCCGCAATGCGGCTCCGGCGGCGAAGACGTCAGGCTCAGTGAACATCGCCATGAGCGTGATGAAGCCGCCGTAACTTCCTCCATAGAGCCCGATGCGAGTCGGATCGACACCATGTTCGGCAGCCAGATACTTTGCCGCATCGACGTGATCGCTCAGATCCTTTCCACCCATATAACGGTAGATGCCTGTCCGCCAGTCTCGCCCATACCCTGCTGACCCACGATAGTCGACATCGAGAACCAGGTAGCCCCGCTCGACAAGCAGATGGTGGAACATGTATTCGCGATAATATGAACTCCACCAGCGATGCACGTTCTGAAGGTAGCCGGCGCCATGGACAAACAGCACGGCGGGTCCGCCCCGTTGAAACCTGGCCGGTTTGTATATCCGTGCCGGCACCAGAGCGCCATCGCGGGCCTTAAACGTGATGATCGGCGGATCTACCCACTTATAGGAGGGGAACTCCTCAGTCGGCGAGACGGTCACCTGTTTCGCTTCGGATCCGGGCCGCAGAGACGTGAGATAAAGCTCGGGCGGCTTGTTGCTGTATGAGCGGACCACCGCTAGCATCTGCTCGTCGGGTGAGATCGTTGCCTGATTGTTGCCCGGCATCGATGTCAGCCGCGTCCGCGCACCCCCTTCGACCGACATCGAATAGAAATGACGCTCGTGCGGGCTTCCTTCGCTCGATGTGAAAAAGAAGGTCTTCTTGTCCTCAGAGAGCCTGACATCCGAAACCTCGAATTGTCCGGATGTGAGCTGTTTTGCTTCTCCTCCATCGATGGAGATCGTGTAGAGGTGTGCAAAGCCGTCACGCTCCGATTGGAAGTAGGCGCGCCCGTGATCATTGCTACTTTTGTTTCCTGGGAGCCAGCCGAGCGTCGACGAGCCAGGCCCGCCAACCCAGGCATCATCGTGCAGTTGATCAAGGAGGCGCGTCTTGCCCGTTGTCGGGTCGATCAGCATGACCCATCGATCCTTGTTGTCGGCTGCGCGACCAAGAGCCAGCGCGTTCTTTCCGTCCTCCGACCATTGCAGATTGGTGAGCTGGACGTCGCGCTCGCGCTGACCGACCTCACGCCTGCCTTCAACCCCTTGCGTCTGCTGTCCGCCACCAGCGCCGCTCGGTGCCGGTGCCGGTGTGGGCGCCGGTGTGGGCGCGACGCGCAGCCCGTGCTCGACCCAATTCACTTCCCCACTGGCAACATCGATGATCGCAAGTCGAGATCGTCCTTGCGTGTCACCGACCTTGCTCCGGCTGGAAATATCTTCAGTATAGGCTGACTCAGTGATGTAATTCGGGACGATGGTACTCTTGGAACCAGTCGCCGGCTGAGTGACGGTCGCGATCACACGCCGACCATCCGGGGAGAGCGATAGAGCAAACACATTCTGACCGGTGGGTACGCTGAACGGCTTGCGTTTCTCGCGCTGCTTGCGGCGCTCCTCCTGCTGCTCACGCTCCGTCGCCCGTTCCCGTACCGCTTCGAGCAGGACCTTCTCTTCCTTCTTGAGATACTCCTGACTATCGGTACCTCGCTGAGCGCGCGCGTCAGTGCCGATCCCCTGACGCTGCTGACCGCCGCGTCCGCCAAAGCCCCCGCCACCCGCGAGAGCTGGTGGAGTCTCACCGGCGCCGGACGCACGAATGTCCGTCAACTGAACCAGCGCGGCTCCTTCAAGGGACATAACATAGAGGTTACCGCCGCGTGAGAACGAGATGCTCTTCTGGTCGCTCATCCACCGGGGATTGCTTTCGACGTCAGTCGTGTTTGTTATCTGACGACGCTCGTTCTTGATGTTATCAGAGAGGAAAATATCCCCCTCCGCAACATAAACGGTTGTCTTCTTATCCTTCGACAAATCCCCGTTTGCTGGGGGTGCGAGTCGCTCCTCTTCCTCCGAGTATTTTCGCAGCCCGCTGCCGTCGCGGTGGACCGAATAGAGGTCTGTCGCCTTGAGACGCCGCTCACCAGCACGCTTCCAGCGAAAATAGACACGTTGCCCATCCGGCGACCAGCGCACACCCTGGGGCTCGTAGCCCACGAGATCGGGACCGCGCATGATGCTGTCGATTGTCAGCTCAAATCTCTTTTGAGTCGCTGTCTGCTGCGCTCCCGCCTGGCGTAACGGCAGCAGAGTGAACGCGCAAAGAAGAGCGAGCCAGCGGCGGGAGTGATGGTTTTTCATTGTTGATACCAGAACCCGGAGAGTTAAGGAGATCGAACCTGTCCGTTCGGTGGGGGTTGTCGGCTGACACGCAGAGGCCTCGCTAGATAAACTGGACCCGGCGCTCGCCGTCAATGACCTGACCGATAATGTAGTAGTTCTCGCCGGCGAGGGTAATCTGGTCTTCGACCAGTTTGAGATTCTCCGGGCTGACGATGACGACCATCCCGATCCCGAGATTGAAGGTGCGGACCATATCTTCGCGCGGAACGTTGCCTATCTTCTCGAGCAGATCGAAGATGGGCAGCACTGGCCAGCTCCCTCTCTCAAGAACGACATCGACATTGCGCGGAAGTATCCGCGGGATGTTCTCGACCAAGCCTCCCCCGGTGATGTGAGCGAGTCCTTTGATGACGCCCTCCCGCCCGATCAGTCGCTCAAGCGCTGGAAGATAGTTCTTGTGAGGCTTGAGCAACTCCTCACCGACGGTCGAGCCGAGCTCTTTCACCTCAGTCTGCATCTCGTAGCCTGCGATTTCTATCAGCAGTTTCCTGGCAAGGCTATAGCCGTTTGTATGCAACCCGAGTGATGGGAGGCCAAGTACTACATCACCCGCCGTAATCCGCCCGCCGTTAATGACCTTGGCGCGGTCGACGACGCCAACGATGAAGCCTGCGACATCGTATTCACCATCTGGATAGAAGCCCGGCATCTCGGCCGTCTCTCCGCCGAGCAATGCGCAGTTACCTTCGCGGCATCCGCGAGCCAGGCCCTCAACGATCTGTTCGATGACGTCCGGCTCGAGCTTGCCTGTCGCGATGTAGTCGAGAAAAAAGAGGGGTCGAGCGCCCTGAACCAGAATGTCGCCGATACAGTGTGCAACCAGATCGTAGCCGACGGTCCGGTGATTACCCGTCGCGAAGGCCACCTTGAGTTTCGTGCCGATGCCGTCACAACTCGCAACCAGAACCGGGTCGCGCGTATCGGAGAAGACGCCACTAAACATCCCGCCAAAGCTTCCGATCTCTGACAGAACATTCTCGTTGAACGTTGTCTGCGCGATCCGCTTAATGCGCGCGACAGCCGTGTTGGCGGCGTCGATATCGACGCCCGCATCCCGATAGCGAATCGACTCGGTCATAATTGAATCAGCCAACCACTTCCAGATGTCGCTCGGTGTCCGGGTTGGGTTTGCTAGTTGCGTGCAGGAGTGTCGGATAGCGACCAGTGTAGCAGGAGGTGCAAAAGCGCTGGTCTGACGGATCTCCGCACGAGTCGAGAAGTCCGCCAAGACTCAAATACCCAAGCGAATCCGCTCCGATGAACTCACATATCTCCGCAATCGTCTTCTGTGCGCCAATCAACTCTGCTTGCGTTGGAGTATCAACGCCGTAGTAGCACGGCGAGATTGTTGGTGGACAACTGATACGCACATGGATTTCGCGAGCCCCGGCCTCACGCACCATTTTGACGATCTTTTGAGAAGTCGTGCCACGGACGATCGAATCATCGATCAGGACAACTCGCCTTCCCTCGATCAGATCGCGCACCGGATTAAGCTTGATCTTCACTCCGAAGTGTCGTATCTGGGAGCGCGGTTCGATGAAGGTCCGCCCGACATAGTGGTTGCGGACCAGACCAAAACGGAACTTCAAGCCTGATTCCGATGCATAACCGATCGCCGATGAGACTCCCGAGTCGGGAACAGGAACGACTATGTCGGCATCGGCCGGGCACTCACGCGCAAGATTCCGGCCGAGAAGATGGCGGCTCTTGTTGACACTTCGCCCAAAGACGATCGAATCAGGACGTGAGAAGTAGACATGCTCGAAGATGCAGTGCTTATGCGCCTTGGGTTGAAATGGTCGAAGTGATCGAACACCATCGCCATCGACGACAACAATCTCACCGGGTTCGACATCGCGAACATATCTCGCGCCAATCAGATCAAAAGCACAGGTCTCAGAAGCGAAGACGACGCTGCCATCCAGATCTCCCATGCAGAGGGGGCGAAACCCGCGCGGATCTCGCGCAGCAACGAGCCGAGTCGGCGTTGCGAAGAGCATCGAAAAGGCGCCCTCCTCGTTCTCAAGCGCGTCGATAATCGCGTCGATCAATTCACCTGCCCGGGAGCGCGCAATCCTGTGGAGCACGACCTCGGTATCACTTGTTGACGAGAAGATCGCGCCGTCAGCCTCAAGCTGACGCCGAACCTCTCCTGCGTCCGGGAGGTTCCCATTGTGGCAAAGCGCGACTGCGCCAAACGCACACTTGACGGCGAATGGTTGAGCCTCGTCGATGCTCACCTTGCCCGCTGTCGAGTACCTGACATGTCCGATCGCCAGCTTGCCGGGAAGGCGGGTCAATTGAGCTTCATGGAAGATATCGCTGACGTAGCCCATTCCACGTTCGGCGTGCAGGCGCTCACCGTCTGAAGAAACGATCCCGGCAGATTCCTGTCCACGATGTTGCAGCGCGTAGAGGCCGAGATAGGCGAGCCTCGCCGCCTCGTCGTGACCGTAGATGCCGAAGACGCCGCATTCTTCTCTGAACTTGTCGAACATATGCCTCGCGACGGCAGTATAAATGAATTGGCGGTTGCGAGAAAGCGAGTCGAAACTTCCGTAGTGTCTCAGTTTCGTCAGAAGACAGAGGAATGAACCACCGAGACACCGAGACACAG
>JANNRD010000142.1:0-3239 GCA_031401095.1 Acidobacteriota bacterium | reverse complement strand
GTCAGATTCACCCGACCGGCTTCACCAAAAGTCGGAATCGCTTTGCCGGTCTTGGCGTCGATCGCAATCAGATAGGCATCCGCGGTACCGATCAGAATTCGCTCTTCACTGCCATCAGTCCAATACGCAACTCCGCGATGGACGAAGCCAAGGTTGGTGGGACGGCCAGCTTTGTAGCTTTCCGGATTGTAGACCCAGATGGTTTCGCCAGTCGCCGCGTTGACAGCCGCAACCTGACTGAGAGATGTGCTCGTGTAGAGGACTCCCTTGACGACGAGAGGGGTGACCTCGAAGCCGAAGCTCTGAAGCGCCCGGTTCTCTGCCTGCAGTTTCAGGTCCGGCGAGTCCCACTTCCAGGCAATCTTCAGGTCCTTGACGTTGTCCTTATTGATTTGTGCCAGTGGTGAGTATTTGGTGCTGCCCAGATCCCCTCCATAATGGCGCCAGTCACCCTGGGTTGAGCCCCCTGACTCCTTGAGGGGTTTCTTTTGGGCAGCGCCGGGATGCGTGCTCAAGAGAGCAATCTGGCAAACGAAGAGCAGGAGGCCCATCAGTCGGGCCCACTTTCCGAATCGTCCCACTTGTTTCTCCCTTCTCAATTCGCGGCTGGCTTGGAATAGAGCGCACTGCTCAGACGAACAAACGGCCCACCATCTTCTGAGAGCTCTTCGACGATGGTGAATGAGTACGGCGAGATAATTGAGATTGTTCTCTTCAGATTGAGATTCTGTTTGCCCGCCTTGATCGGCTCAAAGGTAAAGCGAATTGAGATTGGGCTCGTCCAATCACCACGGCTGCGGAGTTGGACGCGGTTACTGCGACTCTCGACCATGGTCAGCATCTTTGTCGCTTCGTCGAAACTCAGAGTGATGTTCTCCCCGAGCGTCCCACCGTCATGAGTGCTCAAGCCGATCCCGGTGACGGTTCCATTGGCGTTCTTCGTGAAGGTGATCGTTCCGGCGCGAGGAGCCATCCCGAGGGCGCTCTCGCGGCCTGTGACCTTTGTTGTCCAGGTGCCGACAAAATAATCCGCTGATTGCTTCTGCAACGGCTGCGGTGGCGATCCGGCTCGACCCTGTCCACCGGGGCCCTGTCCACCGGCGCCTTGCTGACCGCCTGGAGCGGCTGGCCGCGGAGCTGGGGGGGCAGTCTGCGCAGGCGCAGGCGCTGCCGGCGCAGCTCCCGCAGTGACGCGTTTGAGATCGACATCAAAAGTGAAGGTCTGACCTCCAAAATCGACTTCACCGCTACCCTTCAGCACGTCACCATCGAGAGTCAGGTTGTACTTGATCGTGACGACCGCCTGCCCCGTGTCTACTTGAGCCTGCGCCGTCACCTTGTTGCCGTCGACCTTGATCTCACTGAGCGGCACATCGCGCGCCATGGCATTAACGGTTCCGCTATAGCCATCGGCTTCTTTCTTAAAGACTGCGGACGTCGGACGTTCTCCCTGAGGCGAGACGGTCTTGCCGTCCCAATTTCCTGGAAGCCCGTTCGATTGCGCGAGAATCGCCGAGGCAAATAGCATCGCCATGACAATTGCCCCACAGCAAAGGTTTATTCGTCGCATAAAGCAGTTCCTCCTGAATGAAGACAGTAGTGCAATGTATTGGTGGGAATCAGGCACTGAGCGACAGGTCGACCGACCCGTCGCTCAGCGCCCACACTGACGCCTGGTTAGTAAGGATGAAACTAATCGCCTTCCCGGACCCAGCCATACGCCGCGTTACTGCGGAGGCCGCCGCGTTCGAGATAAGCAAGCTTCATCTGTTCAAGGCTGTCGGCTTTGAGCGCATTCCGCTTGGCCTTGACGTTGACACCATAGATCTTCGCCGCGTTGAGACCAAAGATCTTCGCCTTGTCTTCCTTGGTGATTGGCTTGTAGCCGAACTTCTCACACATCTCAGGGCTGATGTTAAACCGTCTCAGAGCATCGATGCCCCATTGGGGTGATCCCCACCACAGGCAATCCGTACCCCAGACGACGTGATCCGAGCCGTAGTACTTGATGTTCTTACCCATGCCGTGCATGGCCATGATTGGATCGGTGACCGCAAGAACATTGAAGAAGCTTCCGATTTCGCAATAGACATTCTTCATGTTCGGATTGCGCTTCTTGATGTCCATGAGGACGTTATGCCACTCAAAATCACCCGTCGTCGGATCGAACTTGTTGCTTTGCTGCCAGTCTTTCTCGTTCGGCCCGTGTTTGAGCGCTGAGTGGTAGACCACAAAGGTGAAATCGGGATTGCGCAGAGCGGCTTTCTCGACATCCTTCGGATTGGCGAGATGACCGAGCGTGCGTGACTGATACGAGTATCCCTTGTGTGTGCTGATGACCTTCAGGCCGCGTTTGCGGGACTCTTCGATGAAGAACTGTGCGTTGTCATCATCCAACTGGAATCCATTGCCAGTCTGAGCAGGATCAGTATGGCAGTACCATTTCCACGAGCCGATCCCGTAGAGTTTGATCTCGCGCTCCATTTGCTCGATCAGTTCGGCCTTGTTGATCGCGTTCTTCGCCTTGTCCCAATAATGATTCGGAGCGAGGTTGCCCTGGTTGAGCGCTCGCTGGGAGCCGGCGGTATCATTTATCTTCTTGCGAGCCTCAGCCATGGCCCAGCTCGGCAGGACGCGACCGGACTGACCCGGCGTCCGCGCTGCTCCTTCGAGCACCTTGCCATCGGCCCCGCGCAGAATCTCCTTGCCAGGGACGCCGGAGACGACGACCATGCTCGTATCGCTGTCAAAGAACATCTCCTTGACAAAGTTCTTGAATGAATAGGCATCGGCATCTGTCTTCAGATTGAAGCCCATATTCTTGACGAACTCCATATCGCGGAAGCCGGGGATTGCCAGACCGTTGGTGAAGTGTGCCTGAACATCGATGATGAAATACTCGTCCTTTGGCCACTTCTCGTCGTACGCCGCGGGCTCCCAGCTCTCGACCTCGTCGACATCCCAGACGCTGCCGTAGACTTTGTTCGAAGCGAGGAAGCACGTCGCCAGCCCCATGGTGCTCGCCATAAAGGTGCGGCGGTCGAGTCCGAGCTTGCTCGAGCGTTCAGCGGCCATTTCTCCGATCAGATGCTCGACGTGCTTCTGAGGTTCTGACTGCGGGCGTGGGATGAACTCCTCATTCGACACAACCTGCGTCGGCACGGGGGAGTCGACCCCTTTCTTCAAATCTCGTAGTCCTTTGCGAATCCACATGGAAGAGACTCCTTTTCTGGATGATG
>JANNRD010000141.1:0-6000 GCA_031401095.1 Acidobacteriota bacterium | reverse complement strand
TCAAGGCGGAGCCGAATCCAGCTCTGGGGCTGAGAGCGATTCGCCTCTCATTGACGGTCGAGGAGGTATTCAGAACACAGCTTCGCGCGATTCTGCGCGCGGCGCACTTTGGCCGGTTGAGGATTGTCCTGCCGTTGATCTCTAACCTTGATGAACTGCGCTCGGCCAAGAGGATTATCGGAGAGGTCAAGGTGGAGTTGCGGGCCGCTGGTGTCGAGCACGCCGACGAGGTCGAGCTTGGGGTCATGATCGAAGTGCCGTCGGCGGTCTGGCTGGCTGAGACGCTTGCCGCTGAATCCGACTTTCTCAGTTTAGGGACCAATGATCTGACGCAGTATGTTCTCGCGGTTGATCGGACCAACGAGAACGTCAACCATCTTTTTGACTCGCTCCACCCCGCCGTCCTTCGCTCGATCAAGTTTGCCTTCGATGCGGCGCGGCGCGTGGGGAAACCGATCAGCGTCTGCGGTGAGATGGCCTCGAATCCGGCGCAGGTCGTCGTCCTGCTGGGAATGGGGTTGCGGGATTTCAGCATGACACCAAAGGCGATCCCGGCGGTCAAACGGATCGTCCGTGCGATCGATCTGCCGACCGCGGAAAAGATAGCCAATCACGCGCTTCGGCTCTCAACGCCCGCCGAAGTCAATCGACACGTCAGGGAACAGTTTGCGATCCACTGGTCGCATTTTCTCAGCCCGCCGGTCTACTCTGATCACAGCTAGGAAAGAGAAACAACGGAACATACGGAATTACACGGAAGACACAGAATTCGCCTTGGCGATTTCCGTGCCTTCCGTGTAATTCCGTATGTTCCGTTGTTTCTCTTTCTCTTTGCGTTAGCCGCTCACATCAGCAATGCCGTGGATGGACGCGCCGTCCCTTTGGACTGAGTGGACTTTCCAGTGCTTGTCGTCGGGTTCAGGGAAGTCGCGCCGGAAATGACCGCCACGGCTCTCTTCGCGCCAAAGGGCAGCGCGCGTCATGAGCAAGGCGAGAGTCACAAAATTGCGCGTTCTCAGGTTGGGCGCTCTCTCTGCCAGGCCGACAAGCTCACGCTCCGCCAGTTGAAGATCACCTGCGTCGCGGATCAAACCAACGCGCTGCCACATGATCTCCTGAACGAGATAGCGGAGTTGCGGATCAAGCGTCCATTCCGCCGGTGTCATATCTACAGCTGGCCCCTCTTCCTCGATCGGTCCGTCGGCGGCTTCTCGATCTTCGAGTGCGGCCGCGCCGGCTCTGGCGCCAAAGACAAGACCCTCCAAAAGTGAGTTGCTGGCGAGTCGATTTGCTCCGTGAACTCCAGTGCAGGCGACTTCGCCGGCCGCGTAGAGGCCCGGCAGAGTGGTTCGGCCAGAAGTGTCTGTGCGGACGCCACCCATAATGTAGTGTGCAGCCGGGCTTACCGGAAGCTGATCCTTCGTGATGTCGAGGCCATACCGCAGACAGGTCAGATGAATCTTCGGAAATCTCTTGCGGAGAAAGTCGGCGTCGAGATGCGTCAGGTCCAGATAAACCCAGTGGCGACCAGTGAGCGACATCTCAGCGACGATCGATCGCGAGACGATGTCTCGGGGTGCCAATTCGCCTCGCTCATCATAGCGCTGCATGAACAATTCACCGCCGTCATTGCGTAGCCTGCCGCCCTCACCTCGCAACGCTTCCGTCAAAAGAAAGCGCGGCGCACCCGGTGCAGCGAGAACGGTCGGGTGGAACTGGACAAACTCGAGATCAGAGACTTCAGCGCCCGCCGCGAATGCCATGGCGATCCCATCCCCGGTTGCCACTTCGGGGTTGGTGGTCTGGGTGTAAATCTGCCCCGCCCCGCCTGTCGCGAGGACGACGGCGCGACCACGCATCTCCCGCAGCAGACTCTCGTCCGGATCAATGAACCTGACACCCGCGCAACGACCATTCTCGACGATCAGGCTGAGGGTCGCCGCGTGCGCTAGAAATGTGATCTGCGATTGCCGTCTTGTTCGCGTCAGAAGCGCACGAACGATCTCACGCCCCGTCGAGTCACCATGCGCATGCAGGATCCTGCGACGCGAATGCGCTGCCTCGCGAGTGAACGCCAGCTCACCATCCTCTCGATCAAACTCGGCACCCCAGTCGATCAGCTCGGTGATGTACCGCGGACCTTCTTCAATCAAGATTCTCACCGCGCTTTCGTCGCAGAGACCGGCACCTGCGCGCAGCGTGTCCTCGATATGAAGTGCGATCTCGTCATCGTCCGAAAGCGCGACGGCAACTCCACCCTGCGCGTATTCGGTGTTTGACTCATCGAGGCGGTCTTTTGTGAGCACTACAACGCGACCCGCACGCGCCAACTCGACGGCCGCGCGCAACCCTGCAATTCCACTACCAATAACGATGAAATCCGGTGGTTGTCTCATTTGTGGGAGATGTTATCTGGCGCGAGCGGCCAGTTGCCCGCATGCCGCAGAGATGTCCTGACCGCGTGGGCGACGGATGAAGGCGGGGACCAAATTGTCGACAAGAATCTGCTGAAAGGCGAGGATCCGCCCAGTCGGCGAAGATTGATAGGACAACTCCGGCGCCGGGTTGTAGGGGATCAGATTGACCTTCGCTTTCATCCCTTTGACCAGCCGAACCAATCGGCGCGCGTCGTCATCGGTGTCATTGACCCCGCCAAGCATGACGTACTCGAACGTTAATCGCTCTCGGTCACCAAGCGGGTACTCGCGGCAGGCCTGCATCAGCTCGTTCAGAGGATACCGCCGGTTGAGGGGAATGATCTGGTCACGCAGCTCATCGGTGGTCGCCGTTAGCGAGACTGCCAGACGAGGGCGGACGGGCTCCTCGGCGTACTGTCTTATACGTGGGATGATTCCAACGGTCGAGACCGTCATTCGCCTTGGGCTGATCCCGAGGCCAGTCTCTTCGGCCATCAACCGAATCGAACTCATCAGTTCGTCATAATTGAGAAAACTCTCGCCCATCCCCATGAAGACAAGGTTCGTTCCATGCGGCACTTCTGCCCCGGTGCCATAGACATCGTTGAGGACGATCAGCACCTGGGAGACGATCTCTCCGCAGGTCATATTGCGTTTGATGCCAAGTTGGGCCGTCATGCAGAATGTGCAGCCGACTGCACAACCAACCTGACAACTGATGCAGATTGTATCGCGCCGTTCCTCGGGAATGAATACTGCTTCGATCTCACTCTCATCGCCGAGCCGCAGCAGGTAGCGTCGTGTCCCGTCCTCTGAATGAAAGACATCCGCGATTCTGGTGGAGGTCACAACTGCGGTGCTGGTGAGCCGCTCTCGAAACGACTTTGAGAACTCCGTCATCTGGGTGAAGTCGAGCAACCGGCGCTTGTAGATGGCAGAATAAAGCTGCTTGCCGCGAAACGCCGCCTCGCCCTGGGCGCGCACGAACGCGATCAGTTCCGTCTCCATTTTCCCCAGCAATTGATCCATCGGCGGAATTGTAGCACACCCCCCTTCTGCCTAGTTGCGAGAGAGCAGTGGTGCAGGGTCTGCTTGAAGGAGAGCGATGGCTGATGCAATGATATTGAAATGTCGAACGCGTTTCGGACACTGTTCGTTGCTCTCATCATGATTGGCGGCGTTCTCGCCCTGCTATGGTATTCAAGGGATCATCTTGGATTCGGCACTCCTTCAGAGAAAGGCACAGCGGTTCCCGTTCGGCCGTGGTCTGACGTCTCAGGGAGTCCCGCGAGCGCGGGTGAGAGCGCCTATCAGCGAGCCGAGCTGCTCGGGACGATCACTGACAAGCGACTGACTGAGATTTCGGGCATCACCGCGAGCCGGCGAGCTGACAACGTCTGGTGGGTTCATAACGACAGTGGGGATCTCCCTCGCATCTTTGCCGTCAACTCAAAGGGCGATGTCATCGGGGAAGTTCGAGTCGTCGGCGCGATCAATGAGGACTGGGAGGATATCGCGAGCGGGCCTGCGGCGGACCTCTCCCCAGCCCTCTACATTGCGGATATCGGCGACAACTTTCTAAAGCGGGACTTTGTCGTCATTTACCGGGTTCAGGAGCCGGATCTTTCGCGGGAAGGTGGTAGCTCAGAAACCGCCGCCGCCGAACCGTTTCAATTCAGATATCCCGATCGCAGACACAATGCGGAGGCGCTGATCGTTGACCCGGCGAGTGGAAGAATGTATGTCATCACCAAGACCGACTCCGGTGGATGTCAGGTCTTTCGGTCGCCGCTTCCACTCAAGCTTGGAGAGCCGATGACCTTCGAAGTTGTTAAGGGTGCCGGAGACGCTGTTATCGCGCCGTGGCGCAAGGTCACCGGGGCGACAACCGCCCCGGATGGCAGCCGGGTCGTGATCAGGACATACTTCAGCGCCTTTGAACTGCGCCGCCCGACGAGCAAGGAGTTCGAGAGTCTCTTTTCGGCTGCGATTGAGCCCATCATCCTGCCCCTTGAACAGCAGGGTGAGGCGATCGGCTACTCGCGCGACGGAAGGTCACTCGTCACAACCAGCGAGAAGATTCCCGCGCCAATCAGTCTGCTCAGGAGAAAGTAGTGAACCACAGAGACGCGGAGACACAGAGACAGCACAGAGAGGAAAGAGAGGGTATGAACGAGATCGAGCCAAGCAGATTTTGTAGGCCGATTCCAAAAGCCCGGGCCCAGCACTCGATGAATTTCAATCGCCGCGCCGATGATATGCTCGGTCAGCGGGTTCGTTTCTGGTTCCAGGCCGACATCCCCCATTTCTCTTTCCTCTCTGTGCTGTCTCTGTGTCTCAGTGTCTCTGTGGTTGTTCCCTTAGAACAGGAAGCCCACAAAGCCTGTCATCGCGGTAATGAACCACAGAGGCGCAGAGACACAGAGACAGCACAGAGAGGAAGAGAGGGTATGAACAACGCGCCTGATGCCGTCCTTCAAAACTGCACTCTGGAAGTTCAAAAGCAAGCCGGTCTTGTAACCGCCGAGTTTGAGATAGGTCAGCAGCTGAGCCTGGTGAATGGGTAATAGCTTCTCCACCGTCTTCAGTTCAATCACCACTCTTCGCTCAACTACAAGATCGAGACGGTAGACTTGATCCAACTTGATGTCTTTGTAAACCAGGGACAATGGCGACTGTCGCTGCACCTCCAGTCCCATCTGAACCAAGTCGTAAGCCAAACAGACTTCGTAGGCCGATTCCAAAAGGCCCGGCCCCAGCACTCGATGAATTTCAATCGCCGCGCCTATGATCTGCTCCGTCAGTGGATCCCTTGCTTCCAAACCGACATCCCCCTTTCCTGTTCTTCTCTGTGCTGGCTCTGTGCCTCTGAGTCTCTGTGGTTCATTGTCTTTTGATGCTTGGCTTTGCGCTATCAGAACTCGAATCTCACTCCAACCCGCATTGTCCGCGGCTTGAGTGTTCTCCCAGGAGTCAGGAAGTCCGCCGCTCCAGTTGGCGTGTAGTCGACGAACTCCGCACCGAAACTGAAGACCGTTGTGTTGAGGGGATTGAAGACCTCGACCAGCGGCGTCAACCGCACCGTTTCGGAGAATCGGAACACTCGTGACAAACGGAGACCGAGCGAGTGTTGCCAGGGCCCTCGCCCGACATTGCGCTTGAGACCTCCCGTCTGTCCTATCAAGGGGAGCGAGAAGCGCTCGAAGAGTGACGCGTTCAGGCGGCCGTCCGGCGCGTGCCATCCAATCACGCGATCCTGCCCGTCGTAGTCAGGTCGATCTGTACCGACATCGTCCAGATTCCGGTCATTGCCGTTGATGCCGATATTGAATGGTCGTGGAGAACTGATGTTGAGTGTGCCGGCGATCGTCACACCGCCCAGCACGAGCGGTACTCGCAACATCCCGCTCATGACAAACCGGTGTCTTGAATCGAGCAGACTCGGCGCGCGCTCACGACGAAAATCCCCGACAACCAGCGGCGATGACGTGTTGACCACGCCATCATCAATCAATCGGCTGAGCGTGTAGGCGCAGCGCACCCGTCCGCGCACACCGCTCCGGTCGAGGCTCGCCGTCAGTCC
>JANNRD010000140.1:0-7190 GCA_031401095.1 Acidobacteriota bacterium | reverse complement strand
CCGAAGATCGCCTCTGCCAGACCTGGCGCCATCAATGTCATGTTCGACGGTTCTCGCGATTGCATCGGACTCGCTCACCTGGCTCGGTTCGTCGCTCATAGACATTTCTCCTCTGCATCCCCATGTTCTCGACCATTCGCGGCAGTGTAGCGCGATTTTGCAAATAGCGCTGACTCGGTTACCCGGCCCGTGGTCCATTGTGGAAATGCCGGTCGGGAGAAAGCAGACCGTATGATGGGTCTTCAGCCTTGAATTTGGAAGTATCGAACATCGAGGCCGAGCTGGGGCTCGGCGCTCCCAGGGCTGGCGCTGACACGAGTGCTGTTGTCTGGCAGGGTATGTCGGGCGCACAATCATGCTTCGAGTCGAGCGGTGCCTGACAAACGCCGCGAACGTAGAATTACCACGGAGGTGCCACCATGAAGAAATTGCTGACTCTGGCTGTAGCTCTCATAACCCTGATTGTCTTTAGTGGTCCTGGCCTCGCCCAGAAAAAACAACCCGCCACAGGAGAAAAGAAAACCGCCAGAGGCAACGACGCTGCCACCTATGAGCACGAGATGACCGCAAAGGTCACGAGCGTTGACCCGGCGGCCAAAACCTTTACCGTCATGATCCAGGGCAAATCGATTACCTTCTCCGCCGCAAAGCTGAACAAGCTTCCCACGGTCGGAAAGATGATCGACATGACCTACACCTGGAACCCCGACAAGGCGCCGATGGCAGGGTCGACAACTGAAGCGGGCTCCAAGGCAGCCACTGGGGAGGAAAAGGGGCAAGCAGGCCAGACGGGCACACGATCTACCGGAGCCTCGAATTATACTCATTGCTCCGACTCACCAGGTCATCACCATGACCCATTTGTCACTCTCAAGCTCAAAGGAGGATGTCCCTGGTGGTAAAACTCCGGAGGCGAGCATGGACGTATCAAAGGCGAGCCTGAGCCCTGTCATCGGCTACCGTCGAAGCCTTCTCGCCGCATTGGCGGCGGTGGCCGCCATAGTGGGGACTACAGCGGCGCAGAAGCCATCCCAACCGAAGCTGCACACAAACGAGGAGTATCTGGAGGAGGTGACGGGGACGACCGCGCTCGCGACGATCAACCCGCTTGCCGTTTTTGCGTTCGTTCTCGACACCCTGCCGGATCGGGTGAAGGTTTATCCGACGGGCAACTATTATTACTTCAGGTTCATTCATAACGGCACACCGTACGCGGGCAATATCAGGCTGGACGCGCTCAACCGCGACCGCGGGAAGGTGCATTTCGCCTATTACCCGGATCTAGCCCAATGGGTTGGTGCCGAGGCCGACCCTGAGGTTAAGGTCGTGGGCGTCATCCTCGATGCTTCACATGGAGTTATTGTCGAGCAGCTCGAGCGCCTGGTCTATCGCGTGACCTTCGGTGTCAGAAGTGCCGTCTTCGCGCTCAATGATCTCTCGCAGGTCAAGCCACCGGCGAACGCGCTGGCGCCAAATGAGAGGTTTGTCGGGCCGATCTTCGACGAGTCTGGGATTCGTTTCTTTCTCGTCTACAATGCAAGGCTAAAGGCTTTTCACTACATCCTGGACGAAACGGAAGTGGTCCTGGACGAATTCATTCCCAGCCAGCGTACGAACCGGATAATCATCGGTAAGCGCACCGGCTTCGCTTTCTACAGGGACCTCCGGCTCGACCGCAAGATACTGATCGGCGTCTTCGAAGGTAACAGGAGAGCAAACAATTACTTTGACGGTCCCTTCGATCAACGGCCCGATAACTTCATCGAGACTGAGACGCTGCGGGAGATGATTCACGAGGTCGAGCCAGGCCTTAAAGGCCGGATCGACCGCCTCGGCCGCACCCTGGACTACACTAGCAGCTACGCGATCGTTCCCTACCTTCACTACCGCACGGAGGACGATCTCTACGTCATTCACAAATGCGTCACGAGCACGGTTTTCCCAGCCTCGTTCTACTACAATTGCTTCGTTGTCGAGCATAGCCCCGGCGACGTTGAACCGGTCCGGCGCCGTTCGCGCGGTGCTGCGCATTAAGGCGATTTCTACACAAGTACTCAACAGTTAATGATGAGGGAGCAGTCATGTCAGAGACATTCGATTTCATTGTGGTGGGCGGCGGATCCGCTGGGGCGGTGATTGCGGCTCGTCTGACCGAAGACCCGACCTGCCGTGTAGCACTCATCGAGGCGGGCGAGCGTCCGCCGGAGGTGGAGTTAATGCCGGTCGCGTGCGCGGCCATGCAACTGAACCCGGCGACAGACTGGATGTACACAGCGGACCCCGGAGAGGCGGGGCTCGGGCTCAATGGACGACGGGTTCCGGTGCCACGGGGAAGGATGCTTGGCGGGTCCTCTGGTCTGAATTACATGGCGTATGTGCGAGGGCATCCCGGCGACTTCGACTCGTGGGCGGATGGGGGCGCCGTTGGATGGAGCTACGCTGATGTGCTGCCCTACTTCCGGAAGAGCGAGGGGCTCGCACCGAGCGACGAGATATTGATCGATACGCTGGCGCACAACACTGCTGGTCCACTGGGGGTCTCGGTGCGCTCACCTGTCCTCTCGGGCGCACGCGAGTTTGTCGCGGCAGCTGAGGCAGCCGGCATCCCGCGCGGTGATTACAATGGACGCGACAGAGGCGGCGCGGCTGGTGTCGTGTCGCTTATGCAAACCAACACGCGGCAGGGCAAACGATCAAGCACCTATCGCGCATTTCTCGAAGGTGAGGCGGAGCGCCGGCCGAACCTGACGATCATGACTGGGGCGCAGGCGACCCGCGTCTTACTGGAGGGCTCGGCCGGCCGGAGGGAGGCAAAGGGCATCGAGTATCTGACTGCGACCGGTGAGGTCAAGGTCGCCATCGCAAGCAAGGAAGTGATCCTGAGCGCGGGCGCGGTCGGTTCGCCCCACTTGCTGCTGCTATCCGGCATTGGGCCGCGACTCGAACTCGAGAAAATTGGTCTTCCGTGTCTCGTCGATTCGCGACATGTCGGCAAGCACTTGAAGGACCACATACAGGTACCGCTGTTCTTCCACGCGCCAGGGGTCGGTGTCCCGATGAGTGAAGTCGGAATCTCGATGGGACCGGCGGCCCTTCGGCAACCCGCCGGACCTCTGCCCGCAGATCCCGGGGATGATGATCAGATGCCTGCGGAACTTCAGGCTCTGAAGGCGGAAGCAGAGCGACGCCTCAGCGAGTGGGCAACGACTGGACGCGGTCTTGTGTCCTCATCCCTCTACGAAGCGGGTGCCTGGTTTTCGAGTGGCCTCGGCGACCACCACAGTCACGACGCGCAAATCGCCTTTATTCCGTGTGGGTATAATTCCGAGTTATGGCATTCGTGCCTGAACGTGGACACGACGCGGTATTTCGACGACCTGACGACGCGCTTGGCGCCTGACGCGGAAGGCATGATCGTGCTGGCAAATCCGGTGCTGCCGCACAGTGAAGGCGAGGTCGTCCTTGAAAGCGCCGACCCGACCGTTCACCCGGTCATCCGCATGAACTATTTCGGAGACGCCCACGACATGAAGGTGATGCTGGCAGTGCTGCGACGAGCTCTGGACGTCGTCGCGCACTGGCCGGCTCACCGCCAGATCGGCCCCCTGTTGGTTCCGCCGTTCCTCGCGCAGAAACACGGATACGATGAGGGCTCGGAACTAAGCGATGCACTTCTGGAGGATCTGGCGTTACATTTCTCGCTAACCGTGTATCACCTGACTTGCACCTGTCGGATCGGCAGTGTCGTCGATTCGCGACTCCGAGTAGCGGGCGTCGGCAAGCTGCGTGTGGCGGATGCAAGCATCATGCCCAACGTCGTCAGCGGGAACACGAACGCGGCGTCGATCATGATTGGCGAGAAGGCAGCCGAGATGGTTGCGGCCGACAACGGTGTCAAGCTTGCTAAGTTCGTAGGTGAGCATCAAGATCAAGGCCAACGTATCTGACTTCAGGTCGCAAAGGTCGTCCGCGCCCATTTGATGTGATTGCAGCGACCGAATGATTCAGGTAGGGTCTCGGAATGTGGTTGGACGTGGCATCGCAGCGACGCAGCAGATCGCGTTCGAAGTATTCTCGTGACCGGGCACCCATTCCTGGTCGCAAAAACAGAAGGAGCCCGAATGAGGCCCGAATGAGGATCGATACAGCTCTACTGGTGGTCCTTTTCTTTGTGCTGCTCTCTCTCCCGGCGAAGACGTCCTCGGAGCTTCCAGACCTTAAGCCACGAGCAGGCTCTCCGACGACGACGTCCGCTTATTCAAGGACCGGGCGTGAGGTTCCTGCTCTCATACCTGGGTTGGCGGAGGACTCATCCGGCAATCTCTTCATTGCCAGAATCGATTTGTTCCTCAACACGTGTCCGGCGAGTGATCCAGCTCTTGCGGAGATTCGCAATGACTTTCAGATCAGGAGAAATGGCGTTCTTGTCGGCGACATTCCCTGTTCGGAACCAGTCTCCCAACTTCCCGTGACCCGGTATACCGATGAACTCCTGGTACTGCAGGGACTGAGGGTCATCTACTATATGGATCGCGGTAAGGCTGGCCATCTCCCATGGACCGCTGGAACTCTGTACAACTGGATGAGGTCGCGAATCGGGGGACTGAATATCAAAGACGGCTCCGGCTCATTCTGCTGTGAAAATTTTGACGGGAGAACGCATGTCGCAATTAGTGCGCAGAATGACTTCAACAGAGAGTTTGATAAGAAATGGGAAGGGATCGCCGGCAATATCGATCTCTATGCACACGAAGCGCGCCACGTCGATGGATTCGCGCATTCAGACTGTTGCGGGACTACTGCTGGTTGTGATCAGACGTTCGATCTCAACAGCCTGCCCCCTTACGGCGTGCAGTGGTGGCTTAACAAGGCATGGCTGATGGGTGAGATTAACGTCGGGTTCGGGTGCCTGAGCGCAAGCAGGGTATTGGAGATTCGAGACTGGCATTGGGGCTCAACGGACCAGTTCCGGGGCAGGCTGTGTGAGAACAAGCCTGCCGTGCTTGCTGCTCCACAGTCACCGGGTGGCGCTTGTCGCACATCATGCACCGCAAACGCCGCAAGTGTCTCGAGCGCCAGTTTTCTTGGCCCCGAACTCGCGCCAGATTCGATAGCTTCAGCGTTCGGGTGTGCCTTGGCAACCACGACTCTGTCCGCATCTACCGCGTCCCCGCCGACCGAGCTTGGCGGAACCCGTATCACTGTTCGGGACAACGTTGGCATCCTACGCTCGGGACAGCTGTTTTACGTTTCACCTCTGCAATTGAATTACCTTCTCCCGTCAGGACTAGCCGAAGGTCCGGCGACAATCACCGTCACCAACGGCAGCGGAGTAGTCTCAGGTAGTTCGATCGTTGTCTCCCGAATCCGGCCCGGCATCTTCACTGCCAATTTCAGCGGGCAGGGGCTGGGTGCAACGGTCGGTTATCGGATCACGGCAAATGGGCCCCAGGGGTACTTCGATACTGTTCGCTACGATACGACAAGTCAGAGCAGCGTCGCCGTCCCCATCGATCTTGGAGCGGAAGGCGATGAGGTCTTTCTTGTTCTCTTTGGCACCGGCATTCGTCACCGCAGTTCCTTATCTGCGGTTGCAGCAACAATTGGTGGTACTCCGGTCGAGGTGTGTTACGCAGGTCCTCAGGGCGTGTACTTCGGTCTTGACCAGGTGAACCTGCTCATTCCGAGGAGTCTCGCTGGACGTCGCGAGGTTGTTGTCTCCCTGACTGTCGAGGGAGCGATCGCAAATCCAACCACCGTCAATATCAAGTGATGGGGAGGAGTGCGATGACCACGCTCACTGGAATCTTCATCGGCGGCAGTCTTTGCAGTTCTCTTCTGCGAATCACTTGAAATTGACGGTCACCGTCCGAGTGGCCCGACCATCAACTGTCAGCCCAACGGAAACGTTGCCGCGCCCGGCCAGACTGCGTGGCAAGCCAACATTCATTTGATCGACTCCGATAAAGGTGCTTGCGCCCGCATACAGAACCGGTGAAGCAGTGCCGCCAATCCCACACGTCACCGCTTCCAATGCACTCCGCCTTCTAATGCCAGTTCCGTACAACACCAGGAATATCTCATCCTGAGGTAGCCCGAAATCGATCGGAACCGCAACAATTTGGTTCTGGGCGTTGCGGGTTGCGACGTCCTCGTAAGTCAACACCCCGTTACGCACACGCAGCAGACTCGCCGCTGGGAATCCAGTGCCCTCGGCATTAGCCGTAAACAACGCCGGCCCGATATTGACAGTCTGCTCGATACCGACGGAGATTGTCCCATCTCCGCTGGTGATGGTCACAACCGCCCGTCCGGGCACCGTCTCCTCTGGCATCTGATAGTTGACCTGAGAATCAGCGACAAAGAACAACGGCGCCAGACGAGCAGTACCAGCGCTGTCTCTGACACTGACGGTCGTGCCGGCGAGGTTAGTCGGCAACGGGACCGTGCTGGCAATCTCCAATCTGGTCGCCATCCGGGTGCCGAATGCCGCGACGAGACCTCCGACCGCCACTTTGCTGCGTTCATAATCAGCCGCCGAGACAGTCACGACAAGCCGTTCGAGCGTCAGCCGAAAGACACCACGCCCGTGAGTTCCCGCAAACAGGCTCCGCGTCGCGGTGTGGTACCGCAGCATGAAGACGGGAACTTTCGGCAGACCATTGAGCATCGGCAACCACATGGCGCCTCCATCAATCGTCTGAAACGCACCGATATCGGTGCCCACCCAGAGGACATTTGGAAGCAGCGGGTCCACCGCCACGGTATTGACTGGAATATCCGGCAGATTGCCGTCAATACTTGTCCACGTCTTGCCCAAGTCTGTTGTTCTGAAGATGTGGCCTGGCGTGTTGGGAGTGACTGAGCTGAACCCGGAGTACGTCACCACTGCCGTCATTCGATCCGATGCCTCAACCGCGATATCAGTGATGAAGCGATTCGGCAGCGTCGCCCTCGTAACATTCATCCACGCTGCGTCTGCTCCCTTGCCGACATCGGTGGAAACCTGGACGTTGCCGTCGCTGGTGCCAACCCAGACGATCTCACCTGGTGGGTTGGTGGCGTTATCCAGTTGCGGATGTGGGGTAATCGCTGACAACCGGCCCTGCCCCTTCGAGAGATCCTGCCCGAAATTGTCGTTGCCTGGCCCGGTGCCAATCCAAGTCGTACCCATATCACTGCTGCGGTAG
>JANNRD010000139.1:0-4991 GCA_031401095.1 Acidobacteriota bacterium | reverse complement strand
GAATGCCGCGCTCAGCCTCAAGACTGCTCGGCAGGCCTTTTTCAAGGGTGTAATCACTACCGGGAACTGATCTGGCCATGGCGGTACTCGTAGACAAAGACGAAAAATGACGGAGCCCCTGCTCCGCCACTCATCTTATTCGCAAGGTTGTCTGCAGACAAGCTGCCGGGTCTCGATTGATCGCCAATTCCCGGTTTCGAACGAAAAAACTTCGCGCTTCTACGCGGGCTCTCCAGCATCCTTCGTGACGACGACCTTGAGGTTGGCTGTCACGTCGCGGTGCAGCTTGATCGGGACTTCGTATTCGCCCGTCTCCTTGATCGGATCGCGCAGCTGGATGCGCTTTCTTTCAATCTCGTATCCCCGTCCAGCAAGTTGTTCGGCGATATCCATCGAGGTCACCGATCCGTAAAGCAGACCGTGATCACCAACCTTGCGGACAAATTCGAGGGTCACGCCGCTGAGCAGGTCTGCCTGCCCGGTGGCGGTGTCCCTCTCAACCGCAGCCTTCTTGAGCAATGAGCGCCGCTGCATTTCGATCTGTTTGATGTTGGCCGGTGTCGCCTGGATTGCAAGTCCCTGAGGTAGCAGGTAGTTTCGACCAAATCCAGCTTTCACTTTGACGAGCTCACCCCGCGCACCGAGATTTTCGACATCTTCTCTCAACAAAAGTTCCATGATTGCCATCTCTTCAACTCCTCAACGAAAATATCTTCAACACTAACGACGCGACTAGTTCTATGTAACAGGGATTTCACCAGCACTTGAACCACAGAGCACTTGAACCACAGAGACACGGAGACACAGAGGAAGCACAGAGAGGAACAGGAAAGGGTTGTAGGGAACCGTCCCGCGCTTGATACATCAACCTAATTCCTCTCTGTGCTTCCTCTGTGTCTCCGTGTCTCTGCGGTTCATCGCTAGCGAGATCTCTGTGACATACCACTAATCGGTCGTGTAGGGCAGAAACGCGATGTTGCGCGCCCGTTTGATCGCTTCAGCCAGTTTTCGCTGGTGCAAGGCGCAAGTCCCGGAAATGCGCCGCGGCATAATCTTGCTGCGCTCCGGCACAAAAACCTGGAGCATCTTCACATCCTTGTAGTCGATATAGTCGATCTTTTCGGCGCAGAGCCGACACGATCTCCGTCGCCGACTACCACCACCCATGGGACGACCACCGCCGCCCATCCGTTCACCTCTATCGTTTCCTGACCGCTCATATCTCGGCATAATCTTGCTTCCCCTCTCAAAAACGCGCCTCGCTGACTCCCCGGCGCAATCTGCTGTTAGGCGTCGTCGTCGTCACCATCGAGATCGATCGGGCTATTTGGCGTCCGCGCGGCAGTCTGGACCTTGCGTTGTGCCCTCAGCTTCGCGGCTCGACGCAAGTCCTCGTCCGTGCGTACTGTGAGATGACGAATCACGAGGTCGCTGACACGCAATCTGCGCTCGACCTCGGCGATCTCCCCGCCACTGCCCTCGATGTTGAGGAGCGTGTATATGCCTTCATCGAATTTATTAATGGGATACGCGAGCTTGCGGCGTCCGAGGTTCTCAAGATTGGTGATCTTGCCGCCGAGCTCGCTGACCACTGACTCAAGTTGAGTGGTCAGCTTGCGGAGATCATCTTCGCCGCTGTTCGGCGGCGCGATGAACATGACTTCGTAGGTTCTCAATGAGGTCCTCCTTGTGGATGTTAAAGCCCGGCTGATCACAAGCCAGCCGAGCAAGGAGATGCATTTTGGGCGGCCGATGGCGGCCACCTCAAGGCACTCAGTTATGTTTTGACATCGCCTGATCGATGTCCGTTTTCAAAAGAGCTTCGACGGCATCAGCCGCGTGCGCCACCATCTCGGCCAGCGCGTCCCGTTCTCGACGGGGGAATTCAGCAAGCACAAAGGCTGCTCCATCCTCAACCGGATGATCTCTGCCGATGCCAAGACGCAATCGCGGAAACTCCTGGGACCCAAGTCTTGCGATCACCGACTTCAACCCATTGTGCCCACCCGCGCTACCCGCGCGCCGCAACCTGATGGTCCCGAAGGGCAGCGCCAACTCGTCCGCGATCACGAGTACGTCTGGAACTCCGACCTCATACCTGGCGCGCAGGGCAGCGACTGCGAGCCCGCTCTCATTCATGAAGGTCTGCGGTTTGACGAGCAAAACGCTTTGACCCTCGATGGTCGCCCGAGCAGTCAGCGCCTGGCACTGACGCGTCTTGAACTGCGTGCTCGCGCGTCGCGCCAGTTCTTCAACGACCAGAAAGCCACAGTTGTGGCGGGTCCACTCGTACGCGGCGCCAGGATTGCCCAAGCCAACGATCAGCCTCATAGGTGCCCGCGCACCGAGGTGCAGGGCTCCGCGCCCGGGGCGCGCCCCACGGCTCTACTAAGCGCCATCCTCGGGCTTGCCCTTCTTGATCACTTCGGGCTCGGCCGACTCCTCGCCCACCGGGACAGCCTCTTCCTCAACTCGCGCTGCAACCACGGTTGCGAGAACCAACTCTGCATCCGCCAGGACTTCGATCTTGTCGCGATCGATCTTCAGATCACTGACGCGGAAATGATCGCCAATTCCCAGTTCAGTAACATCGACTTCGATCTCTTGTGGCACATCGGTCGGCAGACAACGAATCTTCAAAGAGTGGGTCGGCTGGTCGAGGACGCCATTGAAGTTGCGAACTCCCGAAGCTTCGCCAACGATATCGACCCGCACCTCGAACTCGGTCGTCTCCGTCAGAGAAATGCGCATCAGATCGACATGAACCAGGCTACCCTTGACCGGGTGCAACTGAAGATCGGCAATCTTCACTGGTGTTGTGCTGCCGCCAAGATTGAGGTTGAAGATCGAGTTGCGACCGCGCGCGCGAATAATCGCCGCAAACTCTCGTTTCAATACAGAACCGCTGGCCGCTCCCCCATCTCCGCCATAAAGGGTCACCGGAACAAATCCGTCGCGACGCAACCGGCGCGCAACCCCCTTGCCACTGACCGGCCTCGGTTGTGCATCCAGGGAAATACTCGAATCATAACTCATGACAATAGACTCCAGATCTTGCAGCTTCGAGGCCGTTGCTCGAACCTGCGCTATATAAACAAGCGGCTCACCGATGTTTCGTCGTGGATCGACTTGATCGCTTCCGCAAGCAGCGGCGCGATACTCAGGCACTCGAACATCGGTGATGTGCAAATGCGGTCCGCCGGAACTGAATTGGTGACGATTACCTTTTCCAGTGGCGATCGCTCGATCCGCTCAATCGCGTCTCCAGAAAGCACGGCGTGGACGCAACTGGTTGCAATCCGAAGCGCGCCTTCCTTTTGAAGGGCCTCAGCCACTTTGGTCAACGTTCCGGCTGTGTCGACCATGTCGTCGACGATCAGAACGTTGCGCCCTTCGACGTTACCGACAATATTCATAACCTGTGCTTCCGCATGACCGGGCTGCGATTTGTCGCGCCGCTTGTCGACAATGGCAAAATCGGCATTCAGCCGTTTCGCGTAGGCCCGCGCCCGCTCTGCCCCGCCCGGATCCGGCGCAACCACGACAAGGTTCTCGAGCGGATGCTCCGTGAAGTACTCGATCATCACCGGCGCCGCGAAGAGATGATCGACCGGGATATCAAAGAACCCCTGAATCTGCGGCGCGTGCAGATCAACTGCCAGCACCCGATCGGCTCCCGCGGTTCGCAGCAGGTCGGCGACGAGCTTCGCCGAGATCGCGATTCGAGGACGGTCCTTCTTGTCACCTCGAGCGTAGCCGTAATAAGGAATCACCGCTGTGATCCGCTCTGCCGACGATCGCCGACAGGCATCCAGCATGATCAACAGCTCCATGAGATGCTCGTCAACGGGCGGGCACGTCGATTGAACAATAAAGACATCGCCGCCGCGAACATTCTCAAGAATCTGGAAGTTGAACTCGCCGTCAGGAAAGCGCGTCGTATTCGCGCGCCCCAGCGGGACTCCAACATACCGGCAGATTTCCTCGGCCAATGGAACGTTCGAGTTGCCCGAGAGTATCTGTAAGCTATTCACTCGCCCCACCCAAGACTAAGTGAGCTGAGTGCTGCGGTCCGTTGCTGCAACACTCAGCACTTCCTGTTCTGGCTGGGGAGGTAGGATTCGAACCTACGGATGGCGGCTCCAAAGGCCGCTGCCTTACCACTTGGCGACTCCCCAGTAGTTATCCTGCGCAACCAAAGCCAGACTACTGCTCAAGAACCGACGTCCAAACCAGCGTCTTCGACCAATCCAAGAGCCGCACGATACTCGCTTCGGCTCACCGTCCGCACCGGCGCAGACCACCAACCGGTGTCACTGAGATTCCGTTGTGCGACTGCACGAGTCGCCTCACTGTCAAAGAGCGCAAAGAAAGTTGACCCGCTACCCGACATGAGAGTCGCGGCGGCACCTGAACCACTCATTCGTGTCCTGATCTCACCCAGTTCCGGATAAGCCGTCAACACGCTCGGCTCCAGGTCATTTCGCAACCCTCCGACAACATCCATCGGCGCGGAAACGCAGTGGAAAGCCGTCTCAAAGGAAAACGGCATCATATCTGTCAGGTATGGCGTTGTCAACTCAGCCGGTAACCCGCGATAAGCGTCCGCGGTTGAGATTGCCACACCCGGGTTGACGAGCAGAATGTTCTCAAAGCAGACATCCTCAAGGGGGTAAACCTCATCGCCCCGCCCGACGCCGATCCCAGTGCCTCCCAGAAGGAAGAAAGGGACGTCTGCGCCAATGGACGCCGCAATGCTGAGAAGTCGCGGTTGCCCCAACTGGATATTCCAGAGGCGTTCGAGGGCGAGTAGGGTAACCGCCGCGTTGCTGCTTCCACCGCCGAGCCCTGCTGCCACCGGAATGCGCTTCTCAAGGTCTATTCGCACCCCTCGATCGACTCCGCTTGCAGCCTGAAGAAGGTCGGCAGCACGCACGATCAAGTTCGAGTCGTCGAGGGGGACGCCGGGCGTCTCGCAGGTCAGCTGCACG
>JANNRD010000138.1:0-2167 GCA_031401095.1 Acidobacteriota bacterium | reverse complement strand
GGCTCAAGGATCGCACTGTTGTTGCCGCGCCATTCGGCGGCAGCGGGCCTCGGCCGCGAAAACTGAGCGGCATTTCGCTCAGCGAAGAACCCGGCGAGTCGCACCTGGTAGTTCATGAATTCGCGATGCTCTTCTTGAGCGATGATCTGCGTCCCCGGCTCTTTCCAAAGCCTTACCCCGCCAATGTGATCGCCATGGCCGTGTGTCAGGATGATGTACTTGACCGGACCTGAATTCTCTGCCTTGAGTAGCCTTCGATGCCGTTCCGCCGGGGCGGGACTCGAGGTATCGATAATGACATTCCCGTCGCGCGTCGTCACCATAAGGGTGTTGCCAAAACCGATACCCTGGTAAATGCCTTCGGTGATTTTCAGAGCCTTTTGCTGATCCTCGCCCTCACGTTGAAGGGCGACAGGATTGTCGGCGACAGGTTGCGGTGGTGTCTGCGCGGGAGTTTGCTGCCTTGCGCTCACCGAGTTCGTCACCTGCAAACCGACGAGCAAACCAAGGCTAATTACCGTCGCGGCACATTTCACTTTGAACCTCCTTTAGAGTGCGGTGGCTCGGCACCGCCTTCCCCAGGACTCTGGGGCATGGTCGTTTTGGAGTTCAGGGAAAAGCGGTGCCGGGCCACCGCACTCCAAGAAGTGGCTCCCCCCAGTAATCTCAACCGGGCACAGGGTTCTTGATGATAGCAAGTGAGCGTCGGACGTGTCACCTTCAGAGACGACGTGCTTGGGGGAAGGTAGACTCGAAAAGCGCTCGGCGGCGGGCCCAGCATCGCGGACGAAAGTTTGATTTAGTGTCTCTTTGCGGCAATACTGAGGCCCTGCACACCGTAGACCGGAGTGGTCTCCGATTGGCCCTGCTGCCAAAGCAATTCTGGTGTGTGATGTGACGGGGGGGATATTCACGCCGCCCGGACCGCCCTTATCGGAGCGCATCAATGAACATAAGAAGGGCCATAGCCAGCGCGACTCTCTTTCTCGCTGCGCTCCTCCCATTCGGGAAGACCGTAACCGCAATTCAAGGCGTGCCGCCCGACGAAGGCGACTTCGCCATCAGAGATTTCCGCTTTGAGAGCGGTGAAACCCTGCCCGAGCTGAAGCTGCACTACCGAACGCTCGGCAAGCCAGTGAAGGATGCCTCTGGCGTTGTCCGCAATGCTGTGCTCATTCTCCACGGGACGGGTGGAACCGGCGCGCAATTCCTCTCCCGCGCATTCGCTGGGACGCTCTTTGGACGAGGTCAGCTTCTCGATTCGGAAAAGTACTTCATCGTCCTCCCAGATGGAATTGGCCACGGGCAATCGTCAAAGCCAAGCAACGGTCTCCGCATGCGTTTTCCGCACTATAACTACAATGATATGGTCACTGCGCACTACCGGCTCCTGATCGATAAGCTCGGTGTCAACCACTTGCGATTGGTCATGGGAACTTCGATGGGCGGCATGCATAGTTGGGTCTGGGGCGAGAAGTACCCGGAATTCATGGATGCGGTCATGCCGTTGGCTAGTCTTCCGGTGCAGATTGCTGGTCGAAATCGAATGATCCGAAGGATGGTGATGGATTCCATCAAGAGCGATCCGGCCTGGAACGGCGGTGAGTATCAGACGCAGCCCATCCGAGGCCTGACCAGCGCCGTCTACGCGCTGACGTTCATGTCGAGCAGTCCGTTGCAAATGCAGGCACAGGCGCCAACGCGCGAGCTGGCCGATAAGATGTTCGACAACCAGGTGCGGACATCAGTCGCAAGTCGCGACGCAAACGACATGCTCTACCAGTTCGATGCGTCGCGAGACTACGATCCCTCACCCCTGCTCGAGAGCATCAAGGCGCCACTGGTGGCGATCAACTCGGCCGATGACCAGGTCAACCCGCCCGAGCTCGGCATCGTGGAAAGGGAGATCAAGCGGGTAAAACGAGGGCGCTTTGTCCTGATCCCGATCAGCGACCGGACTCGTGGCCACGGGACGCATTCGCTCCCGGAGCTGTGGAAAGAGCACTTGGCCGGTCTCCTCGAAGCCTCAAAATAGCGCGTTGATCGGCCGGCGAGGCGAACCCGTCAGAATGCCACGTTATTCCTTTACCAAACTGAGGAGACGAGAAAAGTGACAATCAGCGGAAGAAACCTGACGGCCAGCACTCTGGTCTTCGCGCTTGTGTTG
>JANNRD010000137.1:0-3849 GCA_031401095.1 Acidobacteriota bacterium | reverse complement strand
CCGTCTTGCTGGCGCAATCGCCCAGTAACAACGGTCCAACCCAATTGATCACCCGCCCTCGCGCCGTGGACCGTGAGGCCCGCCTTCTCGTCAACTCTGAAACTCCCGCGCGCGATCGCCCCGAAGACAACGTAGACCTTTCCGGAGTCAGATCGTTCGGTTGAGTCCGCCTGGGGAGCGCCGATAACGAGATCTGTCTTGCCGTCGCCATTGATATCACCGGTCGCAACACTTGCCCCAAATCCATCGCGGTCCGCTTCACCGATGATCGTCACATCGGCCCCCTCGCTTGCGAGATCGGTGGTTCCACCGAGAGCCTCACGCCCGTAGAAGACATAGACCCTGCCGTTGTCGGGTCCGGAACCGCGAGCAAAGGGGGCGCCGACGATCAGATCAGTGACCCCGTCTCCGTTGACATCTCCAGTTGCAACACTCGATCCAGCAGCGTCGGCCGCCCCGGCAAGTGCATCGGCACCGAGAATTGTCAGATCGGACGTCTCAACACCAAGGTCGTGACGCGTGTCAAAGACGCTGACGCTGATCGGCCGTGTGACGGTCAGCGGCGGCTGGCCGGAATCCGTGACCTTCACCGCAAGAGTATATCTTCCAGCTTGTGTGAAACCCGGTGTCCAACTGAACTGCGCAGTCGTCGGTGCGGTGGTCTCGAGCTTCGCGCCCGACGGAAGGTCGATCCCGGTAAAACTCAATGTCTGTCCCGGATCCACATCGGATGCGACGACCGCAAAGCTCAGAGTGTGACCCTCCCGGACAACTTGTTCAGTGGGCGCGACAACCAGCGGTGCGTCATTCACCGCGCGAATTGTCAGGGCTACTGTCGCCGTATTGCTGTCAATCGTCCCGTCATTGACCTTGTAGGTAAACACATCGGTGCCGAAGTAGTTCGCTGAAGGCGAGTAAGTGACGGTCTTCCCAGCGCCGCTGACCGTTCCGTGCAGCGGATTGTTGACGATGCGTAGCGCCAGTTGGTCACCATCGGCATCGGTGACAGCGAGATTTATCTGAGCCGGCAGGTCCTCATCAAGACTGACCGATTGATTCGTGACCACCGGAACGCGATTGACATTGCGGACAGACAACGCAATCTCGACGGTTGTTCTTCCACCCACTTCGTCGAGCGCGGTGACGACTATGTTGTAGTTGCCGGCATCCGCAAAACCAGGAGCCAGGCGCAGCCCGTATCGCAGCGTCGGTCCGGCAATTACGTTGGTAGTACCGATTGGGCTTCCAGCGAGCAACGATGCAAAGGCCGGCCCATTGAGTGTCACCCTGGGATTCTGGTTGAGGTCCGGATCAGAAACGATGAGGCTCAGCGTTGTTACCTGATTCTCATCCATCGAGAACTTCAGCGGCGCAAGTATGACCGGCGGCCGGTTGGTGGTCTTGCCCGGCATGAGAATGTCGGGGATTTTTGTGATGCCATTGAGTGCGGCACTGACCGGTACACTCTTCGCGCGATCGATTCGCCCATCAGGCCGCTGGAAGGCCGCCTCGACGACAAGCGTCTCCCCATTCTTGACGGGAACATACCGCAACAGATACCCGCCATTCCCATCCGTAGTCGTCTCCTGCCCGCGAAGCGAGACCAGCGCTCGTCGCACAGGTGTCAAGCCATCGCTCTCGAGAACTCGCCCGGCGACGGTTGATGTGACTCCGGCGACGGCAACAAAGAAGTAGCTTGTTTTCTTGATTGCTGTTGCAGAAGTCTCGACACGCTGTCCGTCAGCGGAAACCGTAGCGCCGGCGGCGTCTTCGACAAACGCGCCCTGCGTCGTGTCGTAACGGTAGAGCTTGGCCAGCGCATTAGCTGGCAATGCGTCAGTGTTTGGAAAAGTGAGCTTCGCCCCTGGTGTCAACTGCACATCAAACGGTGTGATCTGGACGATGCTCGAACTAAAGACGCCTTGTGGCAGATCGACGGGAGCGCGTCCGTCGGTCAGCGGGGTCAGAAAGAGTGTTCCGCTCGTGGCTCCGCCGGGGAAGAGCGCGACAATGTTCGCGGGAATGAGCAGCGCGAATCCGCCTGTCTGAATCGGAACAGGCTGAGCTGGCTGCAACTGACTGCTGGTCCGAAGCGCATTGGTGTTGGCGTGAGAGCCTTCCGTTGAGGCTAATCCACCCGGCACTCCGATACTGCCGCTGCCTCCAGTCGACTGCTGTAATGAGACCGGTCTTGCAAACTGGTTGTCACGGTTTGCAAAAGCGATGGTCTTGAGTGTGATTTTTGGATACGGAGGATTCGTTGGGAGCGACTCGCCATCGACCTCAACATACTGAGTCCCGGTGGGAACATCGGGAAGCACAAACGACCCTTCCGCGGTCGTCTGAGCGGAGATGCTACTACCGACCAGCTTGACCAGGACACCGCTGAGTGGTTGCCGGACGGTGTTCTCAACAAAACCACTGATCGAAGTGCGAACCAATAGCGGACCGCCGCTTGAGCCTTCACCCATTGGCGTTCGGACGCTGACGTTTCCCGATTGGACGCCGAACGGGACAACGATGATCAGTTCGGTTGGTGTGGCGCTGGTGACGGTCGCCTCGATGCCGTTGATGCGAACGATGTTGGAATTGGGGTCGACGAAGAAACCGCTTCCCGTGATGGTCAATGTCTGGCCAGCCAATGCGGGGCTGACAGTGAAACCAGAGACCAACGGGCCAACACCACCAGACGGGCCGGCGATTGCTATTTCCGCTTGATTGGATGCAGCGGCGCCCGGGATCGCGATTCCAAAGCTGATCTCGCCTCGTCCGATGAGGTTTCTCGGAAGCTCAACGTTGATTTGATCAAGACCAACAAAGTCTCCCTGACTTCCGACAAAGCTTGGCACCAGCTCCTCGCCGCCGAGCAGGACACGGACGGTCTCATTGAGATTGCCATCTCCATTTGGATCGCTTGCGTGGCGCAGCCCGGTCGCGAATATCACGAGGAAGACGCGTTCGCCCACGGGACCGAGATCGATCGGCGATGCGATGTAGCGGTTGGTTGTCGGATCGAGCACGACTACGGGCTCATATTGAGTCGAGAGATCAGCACGAACCCGAAAGGCGAGGGCGGCGGCGACGCCGTGTCCATCGCTGTTGGCGGTGAAGATACCGGCATTGACGGGCGAGGCCGCGACGGTGCCGCTGGCGACGGAGGAGTCGCCGTTAAAGACGACTACATTGGCCGGACCGGTTTCAGTTTGAGGGGGAACGACGAAGTTGATCTGACCGGGAGAGACGAAGAGGAGGCGCGCGGCTCGGCCGTTGATATCAACTCGGACACCCATCAATTGGGTGGGAAGTTGAACACCGGGGGTGAGTGGATCGGTATCACCACCGCTTGCCGTTGCGGGGGCAAGGAGCGAGCCAAAAGTCGCAGCTATGGCATCAGGCGCGACGCCAGTTGCCTCAAAGCTCGCGGCAGAGACAGTCACCACCGAAGGGATTTCGGTAGCTCCACGCAATGCCGAAACGAACAAAGCCGCAGCCAGCAGGGAGAGGAGAAGCCGGCGCAGAAACATCCCTGACCTCCCGGAAACTGGGGCGTGTGTGATTGGGTTCGACTGACTGCCGGTGAGGCGGCCGGCACCGTAGGAGTATAGCGGAGGGGCTGCGGGATGCAAGGAGAAAGAGAAACGAATGAACCACCACGCCAGGTTGATGAACCGCCGAGACACAGAGACACAGAGAAAACACAGAGAAGAAATGTGAGTGGTGGAGAGAGGGCCCATAACCCTTCTTGTTCCTCTCTGTGTTTTCTCTGTGTCTCTGTGTCTCGGCGGTTCATCAACCTGGCGTGGTGGTTCATTCGTTTCTCTTTCTCCTTGCATCCCGCACCCCCTCCGC
>JANNRD010000136.1:0-3208 GCA_031401095.1 Acidobacteriota bacterium | reverse complement strand
CGGAGCGACCCGAACTACCCTTGGATGGCGTGCCATGCCCCCCGTGCGGTGCATTTTCCGACCGAGAGCCCGATTGACTGCCCAAGTGACTTGCCCGGACCGGGCGCGGTAAATGATGAGCCGTCAAGCGCACACTTTCTGGACCCACCTCTTTATCTCGTTTCTTCTTTCACTTGTCATGAGTTCGGGGAGCGGGCTCGCGCAGCAGCCGACCAGCACCGAGCGTAAGGTTCAGAACCCGATCGGGGTTGCCGAGGACGAAGCCAGATCCTTGCGGCAGATACTCCCGCCAAACGTCAATATCGTCACCCAATCGGGTGCGAACCGCCAGAGCGAGAATCTCGATCTGAGGTCTGATCGATCCGAAGGTCAGGGCGATGTCTTGATCTACTATGGCAGCGTTGAGGCACACTATTCCGATATCACGATCTTCGCGGATCGCCTGACCGTGAATTTCGCGACGAGCGATGTCGTCGCCGAGGGAGAGGTCTATTTTGAGCAGCAGGGGCAGGCGTTGGTGGGCGATCGGATCGAGCTGAATTTAAAGACCAAGCGCGGAACGATCTTCACCGCCTCGGGTTTTACAGATCGAACGCCGGACGGGACGAGGATCGTCATCGATGCCGCGCGTGCTGACAAGACCGGAGACGATACTTTCCGGCTCGAACACGCGTCCATCACCGCCTGTCAGGAGCGCGTTCCAAAATGGAGTTTCACCAGCAAACGGGCGCGCATCCGGGTCAACGATCGGGCGACGGTTTACAACGCGATCTTCCGTGTCAAGAACGTTCCGATCCTGTTTCTCCCGTACGCTTCTGTGCCGATCACCAAACGGGATCGAGCCTCCGGGTTTCTACTGCCGAGCAGCGGCTCGTCGAGCATCAAGGGCCGGACATTCCACGTCGGCTATTTCCAGACGCTGGGACGGAGCGCGGACATCTTGCTGCGAACGGACGTATACACCAAACGAGGAATTGGAGCCGGTTTTGATTTTCGGGCTCGACCCGACGAGAACTCGCGGATCGCACTCGGCTCGTTTCTGGTCTTTGATCGGCTTCTCGGGCCAAAGAACGACGAGTCGGGGCAGCCGCTCCCCGATCAAGGTGGAAGCAGTTTTTACGTTGATGCGGTTCAGTACTTCAAGAACGGATTTGTTGCCGTTGCGGATGTCAACATCACCTCAAACTTCGATTTCCGGCAGGTCTTCGCCGAAAATCTCCTGCAGGCCGTCTCTCCTGAAGAGCGCTCGCTCGTTTACGTCAACCGTAACTGGCGGTCATTCAGTTTCAATGGCTCGTTTGGTGAACGGAGCGCTTTCATCGCAAACACGACGGTCAAGACACGAGCACTCCCAAGCCTCGAACTGACGCAACGGAGCACCCGGTTCTCAGAAGTCTTTCCCGTTTACTTCTCGTTTGATGGGGCGCTTGATGGGGTTAGACGAACAGAATCGACGGGCTTCACTGATGACTTCAGCTTCAAGACGCCGTCCATCGTGCAACGGCTCGACTTCGCTCCGCGGGTGACGATTCCGCTGAAGGCGGTCGGCGGCTTGACGGTCACTCCAAGCATCGGTATTCGCTCGACTTTCTACAGCGACAGTCTTGACCCGGCCGGGCGTCAGGTGACGGGCCAGAACCTGTGGCGGAATTATGCCGACTTCAACGTTGATCTGCGCCCACCGGCGCTTGCGAAGATCTTCAGACACGGAGATGGCTCACCCTGGTTCAAGCACATCATCGAGCCCTACGCCGCTTATCGACGCATCGCTGGGATCGATGAGTTTGACCGGACGCTGCGGATCGATGAGCGAGATCTGATCGCCGAGACGAACGAGCTTGAATACGGCATCACCAACAGGTTTTTCGTCCGGCGCGCGGGGCCGGACGGGGAGACGCCGCAGGCGCACGAAGTACTTGAAGTAACATTGGCTCAGAAATACTTTTTTGATCCGAGTTTTGGGGGTGCGCTGGAGGAGGGAGTCCGCAACCAGTTCTTCCCGATCAATTCAATGTCGGGCTTCTCATTCGGCGGAACTCGCCGAAACGTCTCTCCGCTCAATCTCAAGGCGCGCTACCGTCCCAACCAGTCGGTCTTCGCCGATGTGCGGATGAACTACGACACGAAGTTCAACCAGCTTCGCGATCTGATCTTTGGTGGAGGCATCGCGAGAGGCATCTTTTCCGTTAGTCAGTCCTGGTATTACACTCGGCGGATTGTTCTGGATGATCTTCGCAACGATCCCTCCAGTCTTCCGGGGAACCAGTTGGATGTGTCGGCCTTTGGCGGTAGCCCCGGGCGCGGTCCGTACGGCGGCTTGACGGTGGTCTATGACCTGCGCGATCGGACGATCGAAGGGCTTGAGCGCGATCGACGGTTGATCAACCTGACGGCGACCGCCGGGTGGGCGTGGGATTGCTGCAGCTTGCAGGTCCAGAACATCATCTTCAACGTCGGAGTGCGCAACGAGAACCGGATTTTGTTTGCCTTCACGCTGAAGGGGATCGGCACTTTCGGAACAGATAATATTGGCCAGCGGCGACGCTATTAGGGCGTTGCAAGCACCACAAGAAGTTAGGCACAACCACAGAGGAACAACCACCGAGTCACAGGGACACAGAGAAAGCACAGAGAAGAAATGGAAATGCGGGGAGGGTTCACAACCCCTCTTGTTCCTCTCGGTGCTTTCTCTGTGTCTCTGTGACTCTTGTACGTCACGCGCTCATGATCGAGACAGACTTTCTGCAGATCGTAAAGCAGTCGCTTCTCTGAATTCCAGAATCCATGCACCGAGTTCGTGGCAAGTTCCCACAGCGACGAATGCCAGTTTTCCGTATCTTCTTCGCGAAACTCAATCGCCCGCCGCAGACGTTCAGTCAGGAACTGAATATCGTTCCGGGCCTTTTCAGTCGCGGCATCGCGTTTATCGGTTGATGTCGCTCGTTGGGCCGCCATGATCGCGTTCACGATCGCCGCCACCGTATTCCCGCGTTCGTTGCTGCGATCACGACGACGCAGCAACCGCACGTACGCGCGGTCAGACTGCGTGATTCCCGCGCCAAGCGTCCAGTTGCGGCGCGTGCTCACCAGCGACGCTTCGTCCCGCACGACATGCGGTGTCAGATCAGGATCCGTGGCTCCGTACAGTTTTGTGCGGATGTAGATTTCGCCGGCGTTGATGTCGCGAGACAAAGCCTGCTGAAGTTGC
>JANNRD010000135.1:0-7514 GCA_031401095.1 Acidobacteriota bacterium | reverse complement strand
ACTTTAGCCGAAGGTTGTACGTCAAGCCAAGCGTCACGGCGTGATTGCTTTCGAACCTCACTTCATCGCCTTTCTGAGAGTACTGGTGGAGATACCCTCCTTGAAAAATCACTCTCGAGAAGTGATGTCCGATGCCGATCGCAAATCGGTTCTGATCAAAAGTATTCCTCTGGACGCTTTTGCCGAAGTTGACGAAGACCTCATCATTGAGGAAGAGGAAGGTATCGCCATCGCCAGGGCCCGTTCTCGCCGGATCGCGCCGATGCAAAGGCACCCTCAGGCCGGGGCGATAGCGAAGACGATTGGTATAGCGGCGATCACCCGCCAATTTACTCGTCATCGGGTCGATCCTTTCAACCCATCGCTGCTCCAGCCGAAGTCGATTCTCAATGACGTTGGATTTCACTGAGTACTTGACGACCATCTGTTGGAACGTGCGGTTTTCAGAAATCTGTGTCGCGATGGGCTGTGCACCATAGGGCCAGGAATGCTGGTAACCATAACCACCGCCGACGGCGACGTGGCCATTAATGTCGCGCATTAACGCTATTTTCACGACGAAACGCGCCCACGTCCGCCCGGTATCGGCCCGTCGTGCCTGCACCTCCATCGGGACGAACCAATGATCGTCAAGTCTGATGGTGCCAAAGCCCTGCAGCCAGAGGTGGCTCTGCTGGGCAGTGACGGTCCCTGTTGGACCCACCTGGGCGAAGGTCGCAATAGGGAGCGACAGAAGAACCAGCCCGAAAAAGAATCGTCGCACCAAATCCACCCCAAGTGAGAAGAGAGTCTGGGTCTTTTGCATCTTTGCGTCTTCGCGTGAGCCTCATCTCATGGACTCCAAACTGGAGCGGCTCATTTGAAGTTGACGATCACCACATTTGCGTTGCCCAGGCCCACCGTCAGGTTGACCGGGACCTCGCCTTTGCCGATCAGACTGCGTTGCAACTCGAGATTAACCTGATCCTGCCCAACAAAGGAACCTTGCTGGCCGGCGTAAGCCACGGTGACAGAAGTGTCCCCTATCCTGGCGGTTGCGGAACTCGGCGAGCTTAGACCTCGGATTCCACTGCCAAAGAGCACGAGGAAGAGCTGATCGCCCTCAGGGCCAAAGTCAATCGGCACCGTCACAAACTTGCTCTGAGCAGCGTCGAAGCGCGCGACATCTTCGGAGATCTGCTGAGCTCCACGGACCCTCAGGACGAAGGCAGCCGGAACCCCGGTTCCCGAGTTGTTCGCAGTGAAAATGCCTGGCGCTACCGAGGTGATCGTCACAGTACCGTTGGCTACGGATACTCCATCAAGAAATGCCGTCACGGTGGCGCTGCCTGTGGCGGTACCCGCTGGCACCAGAAAGTTAATCTGATTTGCCGAGACAAAGAAAAGCCCGGCGCTGCGTGTTACCAGATTGGCATCACGAATCGTCATCGAGGTTCCGGAAATGTTGGTCGCCAAAGGTACGGTTGTGCCCAGTTGAGTCGTGTTAGCCAGGCCGGCGCCGAAGGCGGCTCCGATGGATTCCGGTGCGAGCGGTGCGGCAAAGCTCGCGGCCGAGACGCTGGTCAAAAGTCCCAACTGTCGCACGGCAAGCTGACGTCCCCCAATCGTTACCGTTCCGCTGCGCCCGTTTGGCGACGAATTGGAGGCGATCTGGAAAGTGATGACACTCTTTCCGGCACCGCTCGTTGTCGCAAGCGTCAGCCAGGGAACACTACTCTGCGCTGTCCAGAGGCACGGGGTCAGTGTACTGATGGTCACCCCACTCGCTCCGCCCGCCGCGTTAAACGTCAGACTGGTTGAGGACAAGTCGTAGGAACAGGCGCTGACGAGGAAGGTCAATGTGTTGGAGACGCCTCCCCCAGGTCCGGGTGTCGCGACCGCGACCTCCGCATTGCCGCCATTGAGATCCGTTGAGGGTATCGATGCCGACAACTTGACGCTGTTGATCACAGTCGTCGTCCGCTCGACACCGTTCCAGCGCACTACAGAGCTGGCGTGGAAGTTTGTCCCGGTCAGACTGAGAGTAAACGCTGCCCCGGCCACGGCTCCGAGATTGGGGTCGAGTCGTGTCAGGGTCGGGACAGGTCGGTTTGACGTGATGCTGAAAGGAAGCGCGCTCGATTCCCCCGCCGTCTCGTCAGGTAATAGCGAATTCGACACTGCGAAGGGCGCCACTGGCGTGAACACGGTCACCTGGGCTGTGCCCGTGCTGACCAGATCCGACGCCGGTATTGTCGCGCGCAGTTGCGTCCCGCTGAGAAGGGTCGTCATCCGGTCACTCCCGTTCCAGCGAACAACTGAATTCGATTGGAAGTTCCGCCCATTGATAAATAAAGAGACCCCAGCCTCGCCAGCCGATGCCGCATTCGGGCTCAACGCTTCGGCCACCGGTGCAGGAATGCTACTCAATACCGTGCTTAGTTCAGCACGAGCCATGAGATTAACGTCAATCTCGCCTCCGCTGACAATACGCAGAGGAGAAAAGGATGCTCCATTATTGACCGAGATGAACGAGCGATGACTGATGGTCCCGTTCAAGTCACCACCATAACGAACATCGGCACTGCTTGTCAGAAAGCCGAAGTAGAGGTCGCCAGCGTTGATCGTTGGGCCATTAACCAACGGGATATCGAGAAAGCGGGTACTCGGCAATGCCGGAATGATGATCGACTGATCATAGACAAACTGCGGGTTCGCCGGCGGCCGGCCCGTTCGCTGCGCGTCGGTGAAGACGACAATTCGCAGCGATGAACCGGTCGGGCTCGGGGCGCCTGCCACAGGGCTGAACCTGAGGCGGAGCGTTTCAACCTTCGCAGGATATCGGTTTGGCGTGACCCGGTTGACAAACAAGGTATTCGCAGCCGAGAGGGCAGCCTCCGCGGTGCCATCGTCAGCCGAGAACTCATCGAAGACTGTCGAGCCCTGGTTGATGCGGTACCCAAAAAGCGAGAGGGCCTCGACATCGTTCGTACTGATTCGTTCGCGACGACCAGAGGCGAGCGTCGGGTCCATCAATCCGATGAGCCTCCCGATGAAGCCATCGTCCTTCCAATGGCTGGCCTGTTCCTCATCGCCGCCGGTACCGTCGGGTTTGCCGGTCGAGAGTGGTTGCTCCTCGCCACCGCCAAAAAAGAATTGATCTCCGCCGCTGAGGGTGAAGCGCTTCGCAGTCGTAAAGGTCGTCAGATCGGTTCCCGGCCGAACCCGATAGAGGTCCCAGACCGAGGTGAAAATCGGGAAGGTGACGTCAAGTTCGCGCTGCCCTACACTTGAAGTAAAGCCGAGGACATGGCCGATCTCATGCAAAGCAGCAGCCTCAAAGTCGATCTTGTTGGCATCTATCCCATCGCCTGCATCAAAATCGAACGAAAAAGCGGAGTTGAAACCAATCGATGGTGGTGAGCCATAGGACGCTGCTTCTCCCGTCGGGTTGGCAATGGGGTCGATCAGGCCCAGAGCGCGAAAGTTCGCCGATGGCGTCTGAATGCCTCTGGTCGTTCCGGAATCGGTGACAACACCGCTCGTCGGAGGCAACGCCCCAAGAATCCCTGTCTGGGCATTGGTCGCGCCCGCATTGAGAGCCGACCGCACAAATGAGTAGATAGCGGGGCCGAGCAACGACTGCGTATCGCTTGATCCGATAATGTTGGGCGAATCGTACGGCTTGCCAAAGAGGGTCGTCCCGAAATCAACATCGATGACAATGGTGATCTGATTCTGAACCAATCCCTCCCATTTGGCAGCGGCGCGCAGGAAGGCATCTCTCGCGGCGGCGTTGCTCTGCAACTGGGCGGTCCCGCGCAGAGTTATCTTGAGGCCGGTCTGTGCCTGCCCGTTTGCGAGATTTCGCGGCAAGAGTTCGTTCAATATCGGACTGCGCTCATCGAGTCGCAATTCGGCCGCCTCACCGGGGGTCATCTGGCGGCAAACCGACCCGTTCTCGTTGCGATAAATGACAAATCTCCCAGCCGTCGCAGGCGTCGTCCCGGAAGAGCCGTCATCCGCAGCTCGAGAGGTTGCTCGCTGCAAACCTACCGCGCTCCTGAGAGCACCCGCCTGGTTGGTTTGCGCGTGCCGCCGAGCAACCGGAAACAAGATGAGCAGAACGCCTAATAGAGCCAGAATAAGAAAGCCGCGAATTCTCTTTACTGCCATGATTGTGTTCCCTCGCCGGACGTGGGTTGCGCTTCCCTGGATGCCGCCCCGTTTGACAGAGACGCGAAAGGTCTTCACAAGTAAGCCTTGAGTCAGAGGCCAGACACTCTCCAAATTGCGTCTTATTAGTGAGGGACGATTTCGATTGGGACCTTATTGTAGCCGAAGTTCCGGTCGAGCAGAAGTGGCTTTTTTTGAGGCTTGCGCGAAGGCGGACAGCCAGTTCAAATCGACATCCAGGTCGGTGGCAATAGATCGGCGACTAATGACCGCGGTTGCGGCAGCCGGAGGCCGATTCGCGTCTTGTGAACCCAGGTCAGGCGTCAGGTCATGAGTCTTTGACAGACTTGATGCCCTCACGTACACTCGCGCTGCTTACGGGAGCTTTCTCCGCCACCGGCAGGCGCTTCACGGGAAGGCTTGATCTTCGTTGGACCTCACCTAATCTTGTTCAGACATGCGTAGGTCCACCGCGCGGCGGACTAGTTGGTATCAATCACACCCCGTCCGATGTAAGGACCCGATTCGGCATTAGAACGAGCGCAGTCAGAGGCCGAGAGGAGCAAGCCAAATGTTGGAACTGCTTTCACAGATCAGTGCGGTTTCGGTGTTTCTGGGGATCGCCGCGATCGGCTTTGTCTTCCTGCTGGTTTCGCTCATCTTCGGCGAGATCTTTGATCACTTTGACTTTGGCCACGGTTTTGATCACGACCTCAGCCACGGCGGACCGGGCTTCTTCAGCACGCGAGTGCTGAGCGTGTTCATCACGGCCTTTGGCGGGTTCGGCGCGATCGGCATCTATCAGGGTTACGGGATTTTCGCGAGCTCTTTCTTTGGCTTCGCCGGCGGGATCGTACTCGCCAGCGTGATCTACTTCTTTGCACGGTTTCTCTTCGGCCAGCAAGCGTCAAGCGCCACGAGTGCGGCTGACCTGGTAGGCCGCACCGCTGAAGTCACGGTGAGCATCCCTCGAGGAGGTGTCGGGCAGGTGCGCTGCCTGGTCGGCGAGAGCATGATGGACAAGATTGCGCGGACCAGAGATGGAGAGGCCGTTCCATTCCACACCCTCGTGAAGATCGAAGAGATCATTGGCGATTCCGCTATCGTCAGCACCCTGGGCAGTCCGCAACCGATGGCTGATCCGATCCAAAGATAGACCAGCTGAGATTAACGCGAAGGAGTGTTATGTCTTTCGAAACTCTTTTCATTCCCGTCATCGTTTTGGCCGTCATGTTGTCGGTGCTGATCGCCGTCTGGCTGTTCAGCAAGAACTACATCAAGGTATCGCCGAATGCCGCCGCCGTCTTCAGCGGTCGAAAACGCAAACTGAGTGATGGGCGTGACGTTGGCTACCGGATAATCAAGGGCGGTGCAGCCCTCCGCATTCCTCTGCTTGAGAAAGTGGACTATCTCTCGCTGAACCTTCTCACCATCCCACTCGAAATCCGCCGCGCCTACACGCTCAAAGGAGTGCCGGTTTCAGTCAAGGCAGTGGCCAACGTCAAGATCAAGAGCGATGAAGTCTCACTGCAAGCGGCGGCAGAGCGGTTTCTTGGCATGTCGCTGCCTGAGGTGCAGAAGGTCATCTTCCAGACACTGGAAGGCCATCTGCGCGCAATCCTCGGCACCCTGACGGTCGAAGAGATCAACAACGACCGCCAGAGTTTTGCGCAAAAGCTAACGAGTGAAGCGGCGACGGATCTGGAGCGGATGGGTATCGGCGTGGACGTCCTCATCATTCAGGAAATCAGCGATGAAGAGGGCTATCTCGACGCCCTCGGCAAACGACGAACCGCGGAAGTCAAACGCGATGCACAAATCGGCGAGGCTGAAGCGACGCGCGATTCAAAGATTCAATCCAGCCTCGCCATGCAGGAAGGCGAGAAGGTGAAGTTGGACACGGATGCCAACATCTCTCTCGCGCATCGCGATCTCGAAGTCAAGAAGGCGCAGTATCAGGCCGAGGTCGAGCGCGAGCGCGCCACTGCGGAGCAGGCTGGACCGCTCTCAGGAGCCAAAGCGCGGCAGGCGGTGGTGGCAGAAGAGATCCGCATTGACAGAATCCGCACGGAGGAACAAATCGCCGTTCAGGAACAGGAAGTAAAGCGGAAAGAAAAAGAACTCGAAGCAACCGTCGTCAAACCGGCTGATGCAGCACGCACCGCCACGATCCTCAAGGCTGAAGCCGCTAAACAGGGGGCGATACTCGAAGCCGAGGGCAGGAGACAGGCGATCATCGCGATGGCGGAGGCCGAGCAGGAACGCCTCCATAAGGAAGGTCTCGGCCGTGCCTCGGCGATTGAGACTGAAGGCAAAGCCCAGGCTGCGAAGATTGAGGCGACAGGTCTCGCTCAGGCAAAGTCCATCGAGGCACAAGGCCTTGCCGAAGCCGCCGCGATCCTCAAAAAAGCCGAGGCATGGAAACAGTTCAATGAGGCCGCTCGCCTTCAGACTATCCTCGAGAAATTGCCGGCCATCATTCAAGCGTCGGCGGTGGTCTTCGGCGCCGTTGCGGCCCCGCTCGGCAACATCGACAAGATAGTCATGATCGACCAGGGCAGCGGGAATGCTCCGGGGCAGAGTGGCGTGAACCGCTTCGCTGCGACGGCTCCGTCGGTGATCTTTGGTCTCCTGCAGCAACTCGAGGCTCTGGGGTTGAACGTTCCAAACCTGCTTTCGCAGTTGGGCGTGCAGCCTGTCACCGAAGTTGCCCCGACTGTTCCGGTCGAGCCAGTTCCAACTGCGGGCGATGAACGGCGAAGCTAAGAGAGCAGTTGCCAGTTGTCGGCTGATGAACCACAGAGACACCGAGACACAGAGGAAGCACAGAGAAGAAAAAGTAGAGGTGGGTTTGGGTTTGGAATGCAGAGAGGAAGCCACTAACCGATAGCTTTCCCTGCTTCCAACCCCACGTCCACCTCTACTGTTTCTTCTCTGTGCTTCCTCTGTGTCTCGGTGTCTCTGTGGTTCACCATCTGGCAACTGACAACTGATCCCTGGCCCCTGCTCTCACACTTCTCCCCTCTTCATTCGATCGGCGAGGTATTCGGATGCGCGCCATGCAAGCCACAGCGTCGCCGGATCGGAAGCGAACGACAGAATCAGCGCTGGATCCACCATCGTCACGTGGTTGGAAATATAGAGGACTGGCATCGCTTCAAAGTCTGTCGCACACGAGGCTGCTGTGTCATGCCATCCTCAATTCTCTAGTAGAGCGATCGGATGATCTCGACCAGGATGAGAACGATGATCGCCAACTCGAGAATGTGGCTCTGCGAGGCGCGTACGCGGTCGGTCATCACCTGATAAAAGTCGCCGATGATCTCGAGCTTGCGGGCAATTGTGCTCTCCCATTCGTG
>JANNRD010000134.1:0-1768 GCA_031401095.1 Acidobacteriota bacterium | reverse complement strand
GACACCGATCAATCAGAGGCCCATTGAATTCGGGATTGATGCGGTCGTCCACAGTGCCACCAAATACCTCGGCGGACACCATGACTTGACCGCGGGTGCGATCATCGGCTCGGCGGAACTGGTTGAGCGGGTGTGGAAGTTCGCGATCGTCGCCGGGGCAACCCTCAGCCCGTTTGACGGATGGTTGCTTTTGCGGGGTATCCGGACACTGGGGCTGCGCGTCGCAAGACACAATAGCAATGGGTTGGCGCTGGCGCGGTTTCTGTCAGAGCATGCGAACGTCGGGTCGGTCTATTATCCAGGTCTCGAGTCTCATCCGCAGCACGAGTTGGCGAGTTCGCAGATGAGCGGCTTCACCGGCATGTTGAGCGTTGAGCTTCGTGGCGGATACAGCGCAGCTGAAGCATTGATCTCCGGGCTCAGACTGGCAACACGGGCTGCAAGTCTTGGCGGCTTTGAGAGTCTGGTAGTTCACCCAGCAGCAATGTGGGGACTGCAGCTCTCGCCCGAAGTCCGACGGGCCACTGGGATCAGCGAGAGCCTCGTCCGAATCTCGGTTGGGCTTGAAGACGAGGCCGACCTGCTACGGGACTTTGAGAGGGTGCTGGACAGTATCTGAGAAGATGCGGCTGTAGCGCGATTTAACAAGTCGCGCTACAAAAAAAAATCAGGAGAGGCTTTTGAAGACCTCTCCTGTTAAAGGCTAGCTTTGCTGGGATGAAAACTATAATGAAAACTTTAGCGAAAACCGTCGCATCACAGCCATGACAATCCCAGACGGTAACCTTCGCCTAACAGTCGCTCTTACCGGACCTCAGCTAATTGCTGGCGCACTTAGCAGTGCAAGACTAGTGCCAAGGCAAATGCACGCACGCCCAATGCGCCTATCTGTCACAAATGCCGCACAGTTAGCGCAAAATCGACATGTCGCGGCCCTCGCCCCCTGTCCATTTTTTTGCAGATTTTTGGATATGGAATTCAGTTTTTCGTAGGCCGGCTGAGGTTTCAGCCCAGCCACTCCTGTGCTTTGAAGTAATCCCCGGCCTTGGCTTCGGGAGTTCCCGGCTGAGGTGCGATCCTGCAACCCCGCCAAGTATTCCTCGGCTCGTTTTCTCAAGTCGCCTGATTCTCCAAGGCCAGTGTCGACACTGGCTGGCGATGGGTGGGTCGGGCAAGGAGGCCGAGCTGGGGCTCGGCGTTCCCAGGCTGCCGCTTCCCGGCAAGTCGTCCCACCCCTGGGAACGCTGAGCCACAGCTCGGCATTGCATCCGAATCTAGCCACCCCACAAGGATGGGGTAGCACGCCCACGCTTGACCGACGTCGAATCGGATTCGCTTGTCTTCGCCGTATTGAAAGCGGATAGTCAAAGTGCTGATGTTTTCTGTCAGGTTACGATGGCAGGTGACTCGAAGGTGCGAGCACCTCGGGCAAACCGGACCGAAGGTTTAGCAAGAAAAAGGAGTAATGCTATGAAACGAATATTCAGCGCAATTCTAGCCGTCGTGGTTCTCTCAATAATTGGCCAGGCGACAAATCTTTACTTATCTCGGGGTAGTATCTACAGTTCGCAAAAGAAGGCGGCGGAAACGCAGGGGACGACCGTCAAGGGTAGCAAGAGCAACTCTGACAACCGCGCGGCGGACGACAAGGACTCTCCAAAAACCATAACCGGCAAGGTGATTCGGGCCAGCGAAAAGGACAAAACCTTCACCGTCACTGCAAACGGCAAGGACGTCACCTTCGACGCTAAGAAGCTGAAGGCGATCC
>JANNRD010000133.1:0-3344 GCA_031401095.1 Acidobacteriota bacterium | reverse complement strand
GACGTGAGTCCCGTCGATGTGACCACGGCTCCTGCCATCGCCCGCACCTCCTCACGCTCGGTTGAAGTGGTTGGCTCCCTGACAGCAGATGAAGAGGTGATCGTCTCTGCGCAGGTGCCAGGTGAACTTGCGAGCCTCGATGTCGACTTCGGCAGTTTCGTCAAACAAGGCCAGGTCATCGCGCAGATCGATCGTCGCGATGCCCAACTGAAAATGGCGCAAGCACAGGCGACACTCAATCAGACGATGGCGCGTCTCGGCATGAAGGAGGGCGAGGCATACGAGCCGCAGCAGAATGCCGATGCACGCGTCGTCAAATCTCAACTTGATTGGGCGCGAATGGATCTCGATCGCGCGACGAAGCTGATTGAGAATGGCGATATCTCTCGTTCAGTTTATGACCAGGCCGTCATCAACCACCAGCTTGCCCAGGCTCGTTACCAGGCGGCGCTCGATCAGGTGCAACAGCAGCTTGCGCTTGTCGACCAACATCGTGCTTCTCTCGCGCTCGCGAAAAAGGGAGAAGCGGATACGGTCGTGCGTGCGCCCATCAGCGGCAGCGTCAAAGAGAAGCATGCCGGCCGCGGCGCGTACCTCCCGGTCAACGGCAAGATCGTGACGCTGGTCAGGCTGGACCCGCTTCGGGTTCGCGCCGACATCCCGGAAGCCTCCGCTGCGGCGGTACGGATCGGGCAGACAACCACTTTTACCGTTGACTCATTTCCTGGGCGAACTTTTTCCGCGAGAGTCGCACGTATCGGCCCCTCGCTCAATGAACAGACACGCGCGCTGACTATCGAGGCCGAGCTCAGCAATCCTGCAAACCAGCTCCGGCCAGGGATGTTCGCTCGCTCGCAGGTCGTCGTCAACGCGAATGCGAAGGCGATCCTGATACCCCTCAGAGCAGTCATGTACATCGCGGGGCTCTCCAAGATCTTCGTCATCGAGAACGGCATCGCGAAAGAGCGAATCATCAGGACTGGAACTGCCGATGGGGACCTGATCGAGGTTCTCGACGGTGTCGCGGACGGAGAGATAGTCGCCACCAACAACCTCGACAGGTTGCAGACGGGAAGCCGCGTTCAACGGTAAGACGGCTGAGACGGGGCGGGAGTTATGCAAAAACTGGCAGAGATCTGTGTTCGTCGTCCGGTCTTCGCGACGATGCTCATCATGGCGCTCGTGGTGATGGGAATCTTTTCCTATAACCGACTGACGGTCGAGCGCTTTCCACGCGTCGAGTTCCCCACGATCATCGTCACGACAAGGCTTCTCGGGGCGGCCCCGCAGGAGGTAGAGACGGAGATCACTGACAAGATCGAGCAGGCCGTCAATACCATCAGTGGAATTGACGAGCTGCGCTCGATTTCCACCGAAGGTGTCTCGCAGGTCGTCATCACATTCGACCTCGACCGACCGCTTGATTCAGCGGCTCAGGACGTCCGTGACAAGATAAACACGGCACTGCCGCTTCTCCCCCAAAACATCGATCAGCCTACGGTCGAGAAGCTCGATCCCGACGCATCGCCGATCATGACAATCTCGATCGCCTCAAACCGGTCCGTTCGGGAGATGACCGAGTACGCCGACAAGGTCTTACGCCGGCAACTGGAATCGGTCAGTGGCGTCGGCCAGATACTGATCATTGGCGGACGGAAGCGACAGCTCAATCTCGTCCTCGATGGCAGCAAATTGCGTGCTTACAATCTGACTGTCGCCCAGGTAAGCCAGGCGCTCCAGACACAGAATCTGGAGGTGCCGGGTGGCCGCATCGAACAGCAGCAGCGGACGTTAACCCTGCGCACCCTTGGCCGACTCCAGAATCCGCAGGAGTTTAATCAGATCGTCATCTCAACGCGCAACGGGTATCCGATCAAAGTCTCTGATGTCGGATACACCGAGGACGGCGTCGAAGATGAACTGACAGCCGGACGCCTCAACGATGAGCCAGCGCTCCTGCTGCAGGTCAGGCGCCAGTCGGGAACCAACACCGTCGAGGTTGTCGACGCCCTCACCGCACGACTCAAAGAACTGCGCAAGGTACTCCCCGCCGGCTACGCGGTCGACATAGTCAGAGATCAGTCGGCCTTTATTCTTGCAGCGTTTCACGCGATCCGTGAGCATCTGATTCTCGGCTCGATTCTCGCTGCACTGGTCGTGCTCCTCTTCATGCAGAACCTGCGCGCGACCATGATCGCAGCAATTGCAATTCCGACATCGCTGATCTCGACCTTCGCCGCGATGGACTACTTTGGAATCTCGCTCAATGGGCCGAGCATGCTCGGCTTGACGCTCTCTGTAGGAATCGTCATCGATGACGCGATCGTTGTCCTCGAAAACATCTTTCGCTACATCGAGGAGAAGGGGTACTCACCCTTTCAAGCAGCAATCGAGGCGACACGCGAGATCGGGTTGGCAGTCATGGCGACGACGCTGTCGCTGGTGGTCATCTTTCTCCCGACTGCGTTCATGCCAAGCATCGCCGGAAAGTTCTTCAAGAGTGTTTCACTGACGATGGCCTTCGCGATCCTCGTCTCGCTGCTGGTCAGCTTCACCCTCACTCCGATGCTCAGTTCTCGGCTTCTCAAACGCCTCAAACGCGGTCAGGGTGACGACGCCTTTCCTGCCACCGCGCCGCTGCAGAAGCACGCAGCCGCGTCAGCCGGCAATTCAAAGGACTCTCTGCTGTTTCGCGTCATTGACCGCAGCTACACAAGGCTGCTCAAGCTTTCACTCCGCCACCGTCTGACCGTCTCGGTGCTTGCGCTCATGATCATGGTATCGATCGTTCCATTGTTTATGGCTGTCGGAAAGGACTTCTTTCCGCAGGATGATCAGGACGAGTTCGAGGTCACGATCCGCGCGCCGGAGGGTACTTCCCTGCGCAGGACGCTTGAGATAGCCTCGAAGGTTGGCCAGGAGATTCGCACTCTCCCCGCAATCAGGTACACCCTGACGACGATCGGCGACAACCCGCAGCAGTGGCCGAATGTCGCGAGAATATACGTCCGCATGACTCCACTATCTGACCGCAGTATCACCCAGTTCGAGGTCATGGGACGAGCGCGCGATCGTGTCTTGAGTAAGTATGCGTCACAAGACCTGCGAACCTCCGTTGCCCCGGTAGCCGCAATTGGCGGCAGCGGGGCGCAGAACGCCGACATCGCATTTCAGCTTCAGGGACCCGATCTCAACAAGCTCAATCAGTATTCTCAGGCGCTGCTCTCAAAGCTGAAGCAGATGCCGGGCGTCGTTGACGCGGATACATCGTTGATCTTCGGGAAGCCTGAGTTGAGGGCGCGTATCGACCGGCCGAAAGCGGCAGACCTTGGGGTCAGCATGGC
>JANNRD010000132.1:0-5228 GCA_031401095.1 Acidobacteriota bacterium | reverse complement strand
AAACCGGGAATGCGCGAGGTTATGCCGCTGCCATTCTGGTTGGCGCGATCGCCCTTCTCGGATTCTTTGCCTTGCGGTAGTTGCGATTATGAAGTCATCGATCATCACATTGACCACTTTCCTCCCCCTCATTGGGGCTCTCGCGCTTTTGCTGCACAGCTTCTTCGGGCGTTCGCGCGGGGCTGCTCAAAAGAGGCTTGATGCACAATATCGATGGATTGCCCTGTTTGTGACTTGCCTGACCTTTCTGGTCTCACTTGGCATTGTCGCGTTTTTCGATCAGACGGTCGCGACTCCACAACTCATTCAAAAGACTCCGTGGATACCCAATTTTGGTGTCAGCTATTTTGTCGGTGTTGATGGGATCAGTATCTGGCTTGTCCTGCTGACGACGTTCCTCATGCCAGTCTCGGTGCTTGCAAGTTGGCACATCTCAAAGAGGGTGCGCGAGTACATGCTCTTCTTGCTCGTGCTTGAGACCGGGATGCTTGGGGTCTTCGTTGCGCTGGACATGTTCCTCTTTTATCTCTTTTTCGAGATCAGCCTGATCCCGATGTATTTTCTGATTGGGGTCTGGGGCGGTGAGCGACGCATTTACGCGGCCGTCAAGTTTGTGATCTATACCGTCGTTGGCAGTCTCTTCATGCTAATGGCGATCATTGCGCTCTATTTTCTCAATGGAGCGACATCGTTCGACATGATCGAGATCACAAACAACGTCGCGAGCGGTGCTCTCTCGATCAGTCGCAGCACTCAGATCTGGCTCTGGCTCGGGTTCGCGCTGGCATTCTTTATCAAAGTGCCGCTCTGGCCTCTGCACACCTGGTTGCCGGATGCTCACGTCGAAGCACCGACTGCGGGCTCGATTATTCTCGCCGGTGTCCTCCTCAAGATGGGAACATACGGCCTTCTTCGGTTCAATCTGCCGATGTTCCCTGAGATTTCACGGGAAGCTGCGCCATATGTCATGACACTTGCTGTCATCGGAATCATTTATGGCGCCCTCGTCGCGATGGTGCAGCCCGACATGAAGAAGCTGGTCGCCTATTCGTCGGTCAGCCATCTCGGATATGTCGTGCTCGGCATCTTCGCCTTCACAGACAAATCGCTCCAGGGCGCGCACTATCAGATGCTCAGTCACGGGGTCTCTACCGGAGCACTGTTTCTCTGTGTTGGTATGATATATGAGCGGCGACACACGAGGGCGATCGCCGACTTCGGCGGAATCGCAACGCGCATGCCTCTCTACTCGACGATGTTCCTGATTGTTGCCCTCGCAAGCATGGGCCTGCCACTGCTCAACGGTTTTGTCGGGGAGTTTCTGATTCTTGTTGGGACCTTCTCGTCATCGGTTCCGTATGCGAGGACCTTCGCCGTTCTCGGGGCGACCGGCGTTATTCTTTCAGCCGTCTATCTGCTCTGGATGCTGCAGCGGGTGCTTTTTGGCGAACTCGACAAACCAGAGAACGAGAAGCTTGAAGATATGGACTGGCGCGAGAAGGCGGCCCTTCTTCCACTTGTCGCCATGGCCATTCTTATGGGTGTCCTGCCGATGCTCTTTCTGCGGGCGACCCAGCCAGCCATCAATGGCGTCAGAGACGCAGTCGAAGGAAAAGTGCTCAGGGTTTTGAAGTAGCGTTTTGAGGTGGCGGTTCAACGTTTGCGGGCGGAGAGAAGATGAATTCAGCACTCCTCAGTATTAGTTATAGCTCGATTGCGCCAGAGATCATTACTGCGATCACGGGAGTCGTGATCATGCTTGTCGACGCGTTTTCGAAAACGGGCGCCCGACGGGCAAACACTGTCATTTCCTTGATTGGTCTGGCCGCGACCCTTGTCGCGCTCGCTGGTCTTTGGAGCGGGTCATGGGTTGATCCTGGCGGTGCGTACTTCAGCGGCATGATTGCTGTTGACGGTCTGCGCATTGTCTTCTCGTTGATCGTCACGTTGGTGGCTTTCATTTGCGTACTTCTCGCCGGCCAGTTCCTCGGCGATGAGAATCTCCCGCCCGGCGAGTTCTTCGCGCTGCTCATGTTCGCGACCTGTGGGATGTTGATGATGGCGTCTGCAGGCGACCTGGTCATGGTCTTCCTGGGGCTTGAGACGACCTCGATCAGCACATACATCCTCGCGGGTTTTCGCCGTCATGATCTGAGAGCGTACGAAGCCTCATTGAAGTACTTTTTGCTTGGCTCCTTCGCGACCGCGTTCCTACTTTATGGAATGGCACTGACTTATGGCGCCACAGGAACAACGAACATTGAAGGCATCAGGCAGGCCATCAGCAGCGAGGCCATAGAGAACCCGCAGCTTCTGATGATTGGGGCGGCGATGATGCTCGTTGGATTTGGATTCAAGATAGCGAGCGCGCCTTTTCATCTGTGGACACCCGATGTCTACGAGGGAGCGCCAACCCTCGTCACGGCCTTCATGGCGACCGGGCCGAAGGCGGCGGTCTTTGCGGCATTTCTTCGTGTCTTTGGTGTTGGTCTGACCGCACCAGCCGGTGGCATCGGTCTCGAACTCCACACCAGCTGGTTGACTGCCCTCGCGGTGATCGCCGCGCTGACGATGACGGTTGGCAATGTCATCGCGCTCTCCCAGACCAACATCAAAAGGATGCTTGCATACTCATCGATAGCTCACGCGGGCTATGCACTTGTGGGTTTCCTGACAGGTGATTACGCGCCGGTCGCGTTCTATCTTCTGACCTACGCTTTCATGAACCTCGGCGCGTTTGCAGTCATCCAGGTCTTGGCAAGACCGGGCGACGAGAAGACTGACATCGCGGACTACGCCGGAATCGGTTTTGAAGTGCCTGCTCTCAGCTTTCCGCTGGCGATCTTCCTTCTCAGCCTCGCAGGTATTCCCCCGACAGGGGGCTTCATCAGCAAGTTCTTTGTCTTTAGCGAGGCGTGGTCGGCGCTCCCGACCTTGCGCTGGCTCGTCCTGCTCGCCATCATCAATAGCATCATCTCGGTCTACTACTACATCTATCCGATCGTTGTCATGTTCTTCCGGCCGCTTCCACAGAGCTACGCGCGACCGCGTATTGGTGGGGCCGTGGCGCTGGCGCTGATCATCACCGTTGTGGGCACTTTCTATCTTGGTCTTCTGCCCAACAGAATTCTCGGTGTGCTGTCCTCGCGTCCGGCTTCAGTTGGAGCGGTTTTTGAAGCACCATCGCGGTAGCGATTCGCGGATGGCGGTCGACAGTCACGTGCTAGCCAAGTCGTGGGTGCCGGCAGGATTTGACTGGAGCGCAGAGAGACTCTCAAATTGAGCGGAGTACGTGGCCAGGGTCGCATTGGAAACAGAAAAGCGAAGACAGTGTTGTCATGGTAGAGAGGGTAGAGAGGGTAGAGATGCCGGAGAGGACGGAGAAGACGGCGAAGACGGCGAAGACGGGACCTGTTTCCCTAAGGCCTGGGCGAGCGGCTCTGGCAGTTGAGGGGGTTCTCTGCAGGCTTGGTGACGAAACGATCGGGAGTCTCTACGAAGTTGTTCGACAGGGAAAGACCCGCCGGTATGCGTTGATGGCGCCAAAGCGGGTAGCCAGTGTGGAAGTGCAGTACACGTTATTGGGAATCGAGTTGAAGATCGGGCGACGAAGGTTGCTTTGCCCGGACGTCGCGACGGCGAGGTTCCTCTCGGTCTTTGCCAGGCTCGGCGTTGATGAGGTGGCAGTGCCGTATGACATCACACAGGTGGCCCGCCTCGCTGACTTGTTTGAGTCTGCCTGGCAACAAATGCTCGTGGCTCTCGAAGCGGAGACCAGCGATATGACGGCGAGAATGAAAGGGCGGACCCGAAACCTGCTCCTGAGCAGACAGCGTCAAGCGATCACCAGGGCAGGCGCCGGGCCACAGATGCCTCAGTTTGATCAAAGCACCAGCCAACGCCGACGGAAATAGAATGAAGACGCCAATCCTCCTCCTCTTACTCGGGTTCGGTGCTCTTGCTGCGACTGGATGTAGCCCCCAGAGCTCACTCGAGCGAACGGGTGCGGCCGGCACAAGAGAACGCGCTCCGCGCCCGATGCCAACGCAACTGCCGGCCGAGGTTCTGGCCAAATTGGATGTGCGCTTTCTCGATGGTGAGATCGTCGCGGTGGAGACGCTGCTTGGTCGAAGGAAGGTGATCGTCCTCAATCTCTGGGCGACCTGGTGTGGCCCCTGCCGCCGGGAAATCCCCGAGTTGACCTCCCTCGACCGGGAGTACCAGGGGAAAGACGTCGAGATCGTTGGACTCTCGGTCGAGGATGCAAAAAGCGCGACCGAGGTCGTCAGGATGTTTGGTACACAGTACTCCATCCGGTATCGACTCGGCTTCGCGTCCGATGAGTTGTTCGATGCGTTCAGTGGGCCAGGGAGACAGGGCGTCGTACCCCAAACCTTCATCTTCGGCAAGGCAGGCGATCTGATACTTCATCTGAGAGGGCTACACCCGGATTTCCGAGAGATCGTTCGCGAGACCATCGAGAAGGCGTTGGGATGAGTTGATCGCCCTCTGGCCGAGCGAGGCTGACAAGATTTCCGACTTGGCGGCATCCTTCGGGGTTATGTCCTGCCGGAGAGCGCAGCTTACTTTATCTGCTGAGCTGTGGCATCATAGAAGTCTGTAAGAAGATGAGAGTTATCGTTAAGAGGGGAAGATAAGATGCAGTTGCGTAGCTATGTTGCCCTTGTGGTGCTTGTTGTGTTCGTGCTGCTTCCGGGCTGGCCCGCAGCCATTGAGAGCGGCTTCGGACCAGACTCATCGGCGCAGGCGCAGAGTGGCAATGCGCAGGAACCCGCCAGCAAGCCAAAGGAAGAGGATCCGGTGCCAGTCGGTGTCAGGCCGAGGGAAGTTGTCGCTCCCCAGGTAGGGCCGATCGAACCCGGCCAGTTTGGGACCTTCCTTGTACCGCAGATCAACAACCGTGGAGATGTTGCGTTTCTCGCACGTTATCCTGTTGCAGGTGGTGCGAACTCATCTGGCCAGGCAATCTTCATCCACACCAGTGACGGCCAGTGGAGTTACCTTCGCGATATCGATCGGGCAAGCAATCTCGAAGACACCAATTTTGGCTTTAGTCTTTTCTCCTTCAATGATCAGGCAGATCTGGCCCTGACAGCCTCCTTTGGGAAAAGGCCAGCGCAGCATGCGGAAGCTCAGGCGGGGGCGGCGCCGGTCCAATCCTCGCTGGAGAAGAATAGCGGCATCTTCACCAGGGGAGCGGGCGGTTT
>JANNRD010000131.1:0-6028 GCA_031401095.1 Acidobacteriota bacterium | reverse complement strand
CGTCTTCGCGTGAGCCTCTTCTCTCTTCCTCTGTCTGAACCTTCATTTCCACCAGCGCCTGCGCGATCTCTCGTTTGCGGCGGATTTGACTTCACCAAGCAGTTTGCCGATGCGTGCGAGCTCGGTTTCACCAAGCGGCTCATCGCTAAACCTTGCTCTTTCGTAGAGGCTTGTCAATTCGCCCACGGCCGGCCAGTCGACGACTGCGGCGAACTCGCGTGGAGTCTGATGCGGATCGCGCGCCAGCCCCGCCCGCTCGAGCCAGCGGAGCATCTGCTGGTAAAAGGTGATCGCGGATCGCGCCCGGTCCCTGCCAAAAGTGCGACGCCAGGAGCGAGCATGTTGCCGCCAAAGCAGACCCGCGATGAGAAATGCCAGACATCCAAGTATTGCGCCGACGACCGGGTTTGAGAAGATCGCGGCAAGACGGGTCGAAGCATCGCCACCGTCAGGGCCGGACCTGTTCCCGAGCGAGGCGAACCACTCGTTTACCCTCTCGGTCCAGGCGAACCAACTCCGCTCACTGTTCTGTTCATAAGACGCGAGCCAGCGCTGCAGTCCGATAAACATGATGGCCTGATCGCTGGTCCCAAACCCGACGATCCGCTCCTGCCAGAAGAGCTCAAACGCATCGAAGTATTGCCGCAACTGCGCCGCGAGACCACCTCCATAAGTGCTCATCCCGGCAGCGGGCGTTGGATCAAACGCGACCCAGCGGTTTTGGCCGAAATAGACCTCGACCCACGAATGGGCATCCGACTGGCGGACGGTGTAGACGCCCGCGACATCGCTGTACTCACCCATCTGGAAACCGTTGACCAGACGCGCGGGGATGCGTCGCGCGCGCAGCATGAGGACCATCGCCGTCGCGAAGTACTCGCAATGACCGGCGCGGATGTTGAAGAGGAAATCGGCGACGGCGTCTCCATCGTTGGTCCGGCGCAGATCGAGCGTGTAGCCGTATGCAGTCTGGAGGTGATTCTCGATCAGACGCGCGGCTTCCAGTGGAGTGGTTGCATTGGCGGTGACTTCAGCGGCCAGTTGATCTATGCGGCGGTCGCGGTCGATCGGCAATTGCAGATAGCGGCGGCGGATGTCCGGCGGATACATGCGCGAGACATCGGCCGTCAGTGATGGCTCGGATGGAAGAGCAGTGTAGGAGTAGACACGGTACTGAAGACGCTGCAGCGAATGGTTCTCGGTCCAGAGGCCGTCGCCGGCGTCGCGTTGAAGGGTGGTGACTTCGCCGACATAGATCGCGGATGGCGCGGCGAAGACATTCGAGACGTCGAGTGGTTCAAGAAAGAATGTCTGCTCAGTGAGCAGCGGCAGGGCGACGGGAGCCTCGAGTTGGAAGCCTTCGCCGGCGCGTCGGACGGGTTGCCATTGCTGCACCGAGTCGGTCCAGGTCTGGCCGTCGTATTCGTCAAAAGTGACACCGCGCCAGCGGAGGCGGTTGCGCTCCTGGCCCTGCGGCGCGTTGACACGGACGCGCATGACGACCTGCGGGTTGAGCTTGACGCTCGCGACTTCACCGAGACGGACACTGTTCGAGAAACCGGCGAGCGCGGAGGTTCTCAGCAGGCGTCCACCAAACGCAGCGCGACCGATCCGCGGCATGGCTAGAAAGAGCGGCGTCGCGAGCAGCAGGATGATCGCGAGTGCAACGGCCGAGAAGCTGGCGACTGACAATGGGCGGCGTGCGATCAACGGGCGCCGTTCGTCTTTGGTCTCACGCCATAGTTCGTTTGGCGGAGCTTCAGTGCCAAAGGCCTCGCCTGCGCGGCGAATCTCAAGGCTGATGAGCGTCGAGACGGCGGCAAAGAGAAAGACGACGAGGAGGATGAGAAAGACTGCATCGATCGTCATCCCGGCGGCCATGATCAGCTCGAAGAACGCGATCAGGTAGAGCATGAGCCAATCGCGAGTTTTTTTGCGTTCGAACAGTTTGCAGGCGGAGATAAAGAGGATGAAGTGGGTGACGACGATCGCTGGCGGTGAATCGAGAATCTGCCAGTCGATGAGCATGACAGGGAGATAGGCGATCCGCAGCCAGTTGGTTGCACGGCGCGAAAGGCTGAGCGCTGACCTCCCGCCATCGACAAGCCAGCCCGCGATGACGGCGGCGCTGTAGACGACGATGGACAGCGGATCGACCTGCCCCGTTGAGACGAGCATGACGAAGCTCGTCAGAATCAACGTGTAGGATGACAGTCTGAAGTAGAGTTCCAGCGACAAGGTCCACCCTTCCTCAACGAAGATTCTACACGCGCACGTTTCGTCTTTGCCAGACGAGTGCGACGGAGTAACTGATGGCCGCCGCGTCTGCGATGAGCATGAGGTCGGTCATGGCGTTGAAGGCGCACAACTGGCGGACGATGTCCATTGTTCCATCGGACATGGCGCAGACCAGAAAGGCGCCGATCGCCATGAGGTTGAGAATTACGAATCCGGCCAGACCCAGACGAACCCGCGGTGACGGATGGCCCCTTCGCCAGAGAACGATAACCGCCATCGCGTGAGCTATGAAAAGCGCGATCAAAGTCCAGATCGAACTGGGCAGGATGTTCTTCTTGAGATCGCTCCACATCTTGAACGAAGCGCTCCGCGCCCATTCCGGACGGCCAGCGGAGCTGTCGAAGTTGCCAAATCCCGTGACCAGGCTGAAGGCATAGGTCGCCCTTCTGGCGAGCAAAGCGTAGAGCCGCGAAGGTCGCGCGAGATAGAAGAAGAGAATATCGTCATAGTCGACCCGGGCAAAGAACTCCGTTTGAAACTCGGGTGATCTGACGGGTGTTCCCGCTTGAAAGGCGTTTGTCGCGGCGTACCGGATCAGCTCTGGGTTGAGATTGAATGCGCGGAGATCGGCGGCAGCGTCTGGTGAATGCCGGAGCAGCTCATCAAAAACGGTATTGAAAAGACAAGGGGTGTGAACCTCCCTGCTCGTGTAGCGAAAGCTGAACGCCGTCACGGCAAACAGCAGCAGAGTTGCTGCGAAGCCAACGAGCAAGGGGCGCTCGAGCTTGATGACTCTTGGAGCGGACAACACAAGCGCGGCCAGAAGGATTGCCTGTGGCGCCTCCTGCGGCTTTGACGTCGTAAAGAGAATCGACGCGACGACAAAACTCGCAAACCAAATCCACTGAAGACGCTTGGCCTTGAGCATCATCGCAAAGCATCCAGCGGTGGCTATCAGAAAGATCAACGAAGCGGTCTGGCTGTAGAACGAATTGAAGAGGGCGACGTACCCGACGTCTGTCAAGACAAAGACGAGCAAGACCGAAAGCACGCGGCGCGGGACTGTCGGGAGCGGCTGAGCAGCCGCGATGATGAGGGCGAGACCGAAAAGCAGAAGCGCGGCGTGCAGGAGCCCAAGGACACGCAGGTCAAAGAGACCAGCGCGCGAGAAGATGGGGCCGATGATTCGGGCGACGAGGGCGACCGCCCGGCCGGAGACGGGATAGCGAGAGCGCGCGCTGCGAAAATCCGGCGTCGCAAAGGCGATCCTGGTTTCGAGAAAGCGAGCATCGTTGGGTGGATCGCCGGCATATTTGAAGCCGGCGGGGTGCATGATCTTGTACCAGTCACCGTTATCAGCGACCCCGACGATTGGCGGGATCGCCAACTGGAAAACCAGAATCACGGCTGCAAGCATCAGCACGGAACGACCGAACCAATCAAGTGGATTTTGGATTTTGGATTTTAGATTTTGGATTGAGGAGCGAAAAGCCACCTTCCAGAATCCAGGATTGTCTCGCGAGTTCATGGTTCGCTTATTCCATCCTCGACCAGATCATCGAAGTAGATGACGTGGGCAGTGCGCCAGATGTGCGCCGGGATCGTGCCCCGTGGCGCCGGTGTAATCAGAATCTTAAACTGATCATCCGCATCCAGCGACGGCATTCGGGCAAGCAGGTCTTCCCCATCGACTGTCGCCTCAGCCAGCTTCTCCGCGGCAGGCAATCTCGCCAGATGACTGAGCAGCAGATGGCCGTGTTTGATCGCTCCTCCAAAGCCAGAGTCTTCTGCGCCAAGCAGCAGCCGCACCTCGGCGCCCTCCTTGATAAAGTGCATGATCAGGCTCGCGGTCAACGTCACAGCTCTCTCGAATCTCTCTGCCTGTTCAAAGGTTGCGGCAGTCGCATCAAGGGCGACCGTCATGCGCCAGTCATCGTCTCGTGAGAATTCACGAACCATGAGCACAGTTGTCTTTGCAGTCGCCTTCCAGTCGATGTGATGCGGATGATCGGTGCGCGAGTAGGGTCGAATCGCGTAGAGATCGCTTCCACTCCCGCGCGAGGGTGTCTCGATCTGGCCTTGCGAGATGGGGAGCAAGTGATAGAAGTCGTCGAGTGGGCGCGGTTTGGGATAAACGATGATCTCACCTTTTGCGTCGATGACGCGGTGGCTCTCGCTGAATCCAAACGGAAACCGCGTGCTGATTGAGAAGCCGTGTACGGGGTAGACTCCACGCCGCGGAAAAGGTAGATCGAACTGAGCGCGCGCGTGGGCGCGGGCCGGGACGACGGCGAAGTACGCCAGCTTGTCGAGGCCAGTCGAGGTGCCAGTCGAGGTGCCCGTCGTCGAAGCCGTGTCAGGCTGCCGGGCTGCGGAGACGGCGAGGGAGAACGACGGGAGCAGACGTTTGCGGTTATGGACCGTCACTTCAAGACGCGCCGGCTCTGAAACAAAGATGTGATCGGGAAAGCGCAGCGAGACATTGATCCCACTGAGACTGAGCCGTGATGCGACGATCGAGACAATCAGAGTCGAACCGAGAACCGCAAGCACAAGATAGATCAGATTGTTGGCCGTGCTGAGCGAGAGAATGGCGACGAGGAGTACGATCGCGGCGAAGAGCCAGCCGCCGGTCGAGAGTCTGAAGCGTAGATCGGCGCGTGCCCCTTCAAGCCTGACGTGGCGTGCAAGACGCGGCAGTACGTAGACGACCATGGCGAGCGCAAGGATGATGGCGATCTTCGAGCCAAGCGCCGCAAGGTCCGAATCGCCCGCCTGCATCGCGACCGCTGAAATCAGCGCTGCCGTCAGTGCTATTCCGACCAGCGTGGCAGTGATCGCGGTAAAGCGGACGGTCTTGTGCATGGGGTGTGTGTTCAGAGTACAGGCTTTAGCCTGCTGCCTTGCTGGCGGAAGAAGGGCATGAGTTCCGGTTTTCGTCGAGAGGAAAGAAGCAGGCTAAAGCCTGTACTCTGAACCGTCGTCACGTGTCTGCTCTAGATCGGGACGCGGACGTTCTTGACGATTTCGGCGAGCACGGCATCGGCCTCTTCGCCGCGGCGGAGCCGGCTCGAGTAGCGTGAATTGATGATGACGCGGTGGCTAAAGACCGGGATGACCAGTCGCTTGACGTCATCGGCGATGCAATAATCACGGTCTTCAGTCAATGCCAGTGCCTGCGCGGCGCGGTAGAGTGCGAGCGATCCTCGCGGGCTGACACCCAGATCGAGCACTTCTGACTGGCGCGTCGCGGCCACGATGTCGACCACATAATCTACCAGCGCATCATCCATCCTGACGTTCTTGACCTCCTCCTGGAGATCGAGAATGTCCTCGACAGACATGATCGGCGCGACGTCGTCGATCGGATGGCGGCGCCGCTGCCGTCGCAAGATCTCTTTCTCATCGGTTGCGGAGGGGTAGCCGATGCGGACCCGCAGCAGGAACCGGTCGAGCTGCGATTCAGGCAGCGGATAGGTTCCGTGATGCTCGATCGGATTCTGCGTCGCAAGGACGAGAAACGGGCGAGGCAGTTCGTAGGTCTGGTTCTCGATCGTTGCGCGTCCTTCAGCCATCGCCTCGAGGAGGCTGGACTGAGTTTTTGGTGTGGTTCGATTAATCTCATCGGCGAGGATGACATTGGCGAAGATCGGGCCAGGTTTGAACTCGAACTCACCGGTGCGTTGGTTGTAGACGGAGACGCCGACGATATCGGAGGGCAGCAGATCGCTGGTGAACTGGATACGTTGAAAGCTGCCGGCGAGACAGCGAGCGATTGTCTGGGCGAGGG
>JANNRD010000130.1:0-21756 GCA_031401095.1 Acidobacteriota bacterium | reverse complement strand
TTCCGGGTTGAACCACTTCCGGGTTGAACCACTTCCGGGTTGAACCACTTCCGGAAAGCGGCAGCGCAGACAACGGAACACGCTAAGAGATCAGAGAAGACAAACGGCACAGCGGACCGCCAGGTCTTCCGAATCATTCAGTTTCCCGTGCGCTTTCTCTTTCTGAGTGGCCCTCAGTGGGACTCGGCTCGGATGCCCGGACGATTCGCGCAATGAGCTCCGAAGTTGAGACACCCTCCACGAAAGGGAGCGTCATGACTTGCCCGCCAGCGGCCTCAACCTCGTCGCGCCCAATGATTTCGCCGACGCTCCAGTCTGCTCCCTTGACAAGAATGTCGGGTAGCAGCGCCCCAACCACGTGACGCGGTGAAACGTCGTCGAAGACGACAACATAGTCGACGGATGACAGAGCCGCCACTACCTCGCTGCGCTCATCTTCGTTGAGAATCGGCCGCGCGGGCCCCTTGAGTTCGCGGACAGCGCGATCGCTGTTAAGACCGACGATGAGAACATCGCCCAAGCCGCGTGCCTGCTCGAGGTATCGAACGTGTCCCGGATGGAGAAGATCAAAGCAGCCATTGGTGAAGACAACGCGGGACCCCTCAAGCCGCAACCGCTCGCGTTCGCGTTTCAAGTCGCTCAGTGAAAGAATAACCGCCATAGGCGACCATCTTAACGCTGAAGATAGCTCACCGTGAAGAGCAGCACCATCAGACCGACATTGAGAAGTATCAGGACCTTTGCCAGGGTTCGCTCCTCACGCCTTTGTTGTTGATCGGTAATCATTAACATGTTCGCCTCCTTCGTTCTGCCAGGGGTGAAGGCAACGACTATGCCGCTCATGTGCACCGTGCGAAGCACCGGGATCTCTGCGCTCAGAAGTCTTTTGGAATGTGCCAGATCAGACATCGCGACCCGAAACTTAGAGAATGGTCGCTGCCCCGGCGTGAGGTTCGCTATCCGATATCGGGCGATTCGGTAAACTCATCTGCCCGAAATCGGGTAGCCGCTTCGGTTTACTTTGGAGTGTTGGCTGGTGCTAATCACGTGGAGCGCGGTAGCCGGGTTTTGTTCTCGCGACAAGCCCACGCGCCTTGACCTCTACACGCAGGGAACGCCATTGGCCGTCGTGCCTCTCGTTGGCGGGGTAATAGCCGATCGAATACAGCGTTCTCAATTCCGCGGCAATACGGAAGTAGGCTCTCGCTAGATCCTTCAACTCGTGAACGGGGTAGTTCGCGCCGCCAGTCCGCTCGGCAACCTCGCCGAGTTCTTCGTGCGCAACCTCGTAGAGCTTCTGTGTGACCCTCTGCTTCTCCGCGTTCGAGAGCTGGCAGTAGTCCTTAGTCAACCACCAGAGTGAATCGGGCTCAAACTTCTCACCATACTTCTTCAATTGTTTGCGTGACAGCTTGAAGTGACGATCGTCAGCACAGTCGAGTAGTAGTCTCGCCTCTGTATATGCTCGCGTGTTCATTTCGAGCACGTAGAATGATGCCTGCGAGCGTTCGATGACGGTCAGAAGGTGGGGATAGGAGAAATGGCCGATGGAATCAACACCATCAGTGAGGACGACAACCGCCTTGCGTCCCTCGACACCTTTGAAGACATTCTCAACGGTGACGACCATCGCGTCATAAAAGGCGGTTCCGCTACCGGGCTCGATTTCGTCGAGTGCGCTTTCGATCTTGTGTCGTTCGGAAGTCAAGTCGCTGAGCAGTTCGATCTCCTGGCTGAAGGCAACCAGAGCAACGCGATCCTTTGGTTGAAGCTCATCCAGGAATCGCTGCGCAGCCTTCCGTATCAAGGAGACCTCACCTTGAGTGCTGCCGGAAGTGTCGAGGACAAGAGCAACGTTGAGAGGCACGGTGTTCCGCGAAAAGAGAGCGATCGGCTGCTGCTTTCCGTCCTCGTAAACCGCGAAATCCTCCGCGCGCAGTCCCGTCACCGCGCGACCATCCCCACGATCGGTCACTTTGACGTCGACCAGAACCAGGTCAGTATCCACGCGAATCGTTGCGACCTGATCATCGCGTTTCTCCTGTCGGCTGGCCGGCGGACTCTGCCCTTGTGAGAGGCTAGTCAGACAAGTAAGGAGAAGACCGAGCGCAAGCTGTCTCATGATTACCTAGATGATAGCCCAATCTCACCGATCCTCAAGGGCGACAAGCAACTCGAAGGCAACCTGAGCCGCCTGGACGTGCCCCCGTTTGCCCCCATTACCTGTCTTTGCACAGGGAAGATGTCCCCCTCTAACTGCACAGCGATAATGTCCCCATGAAAGAGGGGTACATCCTTGTGGACGAGAAGCACTATCTGAGGTGGAAGGTAATCGAGTTAGTGGAAACCGGTCGGCTGACATTGCGGGAGGTAGCCGAGAAGCTGGGTATCTCCTTCCGTCAGGCGAAACGGATCAAGCAGGTGGCTTTGAGGGATGGCCCCTCCGGGCTATCACACGGCAACCGAGGGCGTCCGCCGACTAGCAGTGGCCCGGTTGGCGAGTTCGTTCTTGAACTCGTCAATGGCCTCGCGATCACCCTCCGCTATGATTTCAACGTTCCCGTCGGGCAAGTTTCGCACCGTTCCGCGGTGAACTCCGAAGGAGAAGGACTATGGCATTCGGAAACACTCGTGATTTGCGCTTCTTGATTAAAGGGACAGTAAGGACGCACAGAAGGACGTCGAAGGCATCCGAGCTCGTCTCAATGGCTTCAAGAAGGGCCTCAAGAAGCTCAGGCGATCGATCCCGGGCGTCCCGTCGAAGCTCACCGCGTCGGATCTCTCGGCTCTGGAAAAGCAGGCCCGGCAGCTCGCGAACACTCTCGGTTCAACGCTGCCTCGCCAGCTTCCCTGAGTGAGGTCCCTGCTGACACCCCAAGCCGTCTCTCGTGAGGTTCCACGTCCGCCCCGCCTCGAAACGGAGGCGGGGCGGACTGACCGTGGGTCAGTTTACAGTTACCGCTTGGCTAGCCTCAAGACTCGAGGGTTCTTTAACGGTCGCAGTCCCGTTTGAAGCAAACACCGCTGGCTTGAATGCGCCCGTTCTATTTGAATTGATCGTATACGAAATCGTGAACGAGCCTGCGGCGCACGACACACTTCCGCCCCCGCTGGCGTCAAGGTCGCCTTGCTCCAAGGGACCCTGGGTTATGCCCACCGCCAACGTGACGTTAAACGAACAACTCGAGGAAATCGATGCAACGAAGCGAACTGTTGTATTCGTAGTCTGATTCCCCCCACCAATATGGGTAGGGTTGACTGAAGTATACTCTTTCAGTTGCACATAAGGCGGGATAGTCTGGCCGCCTGTTGCATTACCCGCATAGGAAGATTGCTGCACAACCGGGCAGAAACTGTCGGCGTCCGTTGTTGATGTGAAGTATCCATCGAGCCAAACATCCCCGCCGCGGTCGAGGTTCAGGTAGGTGCCTTCGCCGCCTGAAGCAGAATAACCTGCCCCGGACAATTGTGTCGACAACGTGATGGTGTGTCCACAGTTGTTGTATGGCATTGAAGAAGAGCCGCTGCCAAACACCAGCATCTGGTCAAGGTCGTAGCTAACGTTGTTGTAGACGTATACCAGTGAGTCGCAGGACTGCGCTGACACCGTAAAGAAATCAGAAAAGATCGTTTCCAGGCGGGTGATTTTCGTTGGTGGCAGCCCGGTTCCGAAGCCGTTCGTATTGCGCTTTACCTCCTCAGCAATGTGAGTCCTGAACTTTGCCGGTTCGTACTGATCAAGCTGGCTTTGCAAGGCGCCAACGATACGGGCAATGATCGCCTCCTTTTGATGCTGCATCTCAGTTAGTTGAGTCATTATCTGCGGGCTTGGACGCGGCCAATGCGTATTCTTAATCTCGTCTACCTCAGCATCCAAGCTCGCAATTTGGCGCTTATACTCATAAGCAGCGTTGGAAATTGCCACAGACTCAGCGGGGCCAAAACCGGCACTCTTCAGATAAGTGCTCTTTCGAAGCTCCTTCTTCTCTTCTGGACTCGTTGAAGACAAAAGTCGAAACAACATCTCATTCGCGGCTGCGTCGGGAATTAACTCGGGATGTGTCCTTCCTTCAACTCGCAGCGCAACTTGCGAGTGGTGTGATCCCGAGTGCTTGTGAGAGGTCTTATCCGCACTTCTTCCTAGGGAAGTCCACTCGAGAGTACAGAGTGCGGTTACAGCGGTAAGGATAATACTCAAGAACAAAAGTGCTCGTTTCATGGAAAGCTCCTTTCAGGGCGACTGACCGGCTGAAGGTCGTTGAGTAGTTGTAGGGGAAAGATCTGGACGACGTGTATGTGATGGGCTGTTACACGTCCGCTCCAATGGGCGGAGTGTTCTGCCGGGCGGGGAAGCTGGCTTGCAGCCTGAGCGACGAAGTCTGGTGGTTACGCGCCGAGCGTGAGTTTCGAATGATATCTCACTTGTGATCGGTTGTCCTTTGCAGTCAGTTTGCATGACTGTCAGACCTGGCGAAAACCTCTGCGCCTGTTTTGTCGTCTCGTCCCTATGCTGTTCGGAGCGTATTCCAGTGAATCGCTGGCTTGCGACTTCCGGATAGGCTGGGCTGCTTGGGGTTAAAGCCCTAACGCTGAAACGCTCCAACAAATAGCAGTGTCTGCGGAACCTCGCAGTGTAGTCGGGCCGTGTTGTCCTGTCAAGAGAAACATGAATAGAAAAATGAGTAGTTACCCCCGTTGCCTTGACACCTCTCCAGCCGGTCTGTAGACTTACCTCTTGCTCGATAGGGGTCCAGGCACGTAAAGTCAATGGTAGACGGCCACCCTTACAAGGTGGAGGTTGTGGGTTCGAGCCCCACCGTGCCTATCAAGGTCGTCAAGATCGAGCGGTTTGACAATGCGGAGTCGTAGTTCAGTTGGTTAGAACGCCGGCCTGTCACGTCGGAGGTCGCGGGTTCGAATCCCGTCGGCTCCGCCAGTTCTCTCTTTGCCCTTGAACTGGCTGATTTTTGTCTTTCCGCCGATCGCACGGGCCCGTGTCTTGTGGTCTATTTGGTTCGTTTCGGCCAGTTGTTTTCCTTCATTCATCCTTCATTCGTCCCTGAGACAGCGGGCAGGCAGCGTCAGCGCTTGCAAGCCGATTCGCCCGGGTATAATGTCGGCCTTCCTGCGAGAACGTCAATCGGCTAGACGACCGCTTCCGACTGCCCTCTGAAGCTGGAAGCATTGAATCGTGTCAGCCGCTCTTCCTTAGATGAGCGGCTTTTCTGTCTTTTGTCGCAAAAAATGCTCTGCATCGAAGACGCACTTTCACTCATCCTCAGTCAGTTACCTCTCCTTGCCGCTGAAAGGATCAACCTCGGCATTGCAAATGGTCGTGTCCTTAGAGAAGACGCCATCTCGGATCTTGACCTGCCGCCGTTTGATCGTGCCAGAATGGATGGCTATGCCGTCCGCGCGATCGATACCCAGGACGCCACCCCATCCCGCCCAGTGTTACTAAGGAGTATTGGTGATGCCGTCGCGGGGCATGCATTCTCAGGCGCCGTCTCGCCCGGCACGGCGGTCAGGATCATGACAGGCGCGCCCATGCCCGCTGGCGCGGATGCGGTTGAGAAGATCGAGGTGATCCGTCTCCTTGAAGACGGTACGGTCGCGCTAATAGAACCCGTCAAACAGGGAAAATTCATTACGACCCGTGGCAGCGAAGCCCGTTGCGGTGACCGCGTTGTCCAGGCCGGTGAGCGGTTGACGCCTGCGACAGCAGCCGTCCTCGCGAGCTTCGGCTATGCGCAACCACTGGTCTCGCGAAGACCAGGGCTGATTCTGATCTCCACTGGAAGCGAGTTGGTCGATGTTGGCGACGTTCCCGGTCCATCACAGATCCGTAACTCAAACACCTATTCTCTGGCAGGATATGCCGCCGCAGCAGGAGCTGAGGTCATCGGGAGACACATCATTCCTGATGATCTGGCAACGACGTGCGAGACCATTGCGAGAGCCGCCGAAGAGGCGGATGTTGTCATGCTCTCGGGTGGAGTCTCGATGGGAGATCTGGATCTGGTTAAGCCGGCGCTGCGTGAGCTGGGTGCCAGAATTCTGGTAGAACGAGTTGCCATGCATCCGGGCAAGCCAACTGTCTTCGCGCGACTGGGTCAGAAGGTGATCTTTGGACTCCCCGGGAATCCTGTCTCAGTTGCTGTCGCATTCCATGTTTTTGCGCGACCAGCACTGCTTCGGATGCAGGCGGCCACCGACTTCGAGTTGCCCCGTTTTCGCGCAGTCGTGAAGAGAGCAGTCAAAGGTGCTCCCCCGCGCCGAAGTCACCAACCGGCGAGTCTCTCAGTGTTGGACGGCCAGATATTTGCAGAGCCCCTAAGGTGGAGCGGTTCTTCCGATCTGGTTGCGTTCATGCGAGCCGATGCCCTGATCGTTGTTCCTGAGAGCCGCGCCCAACTCGAGGAAGGAGAGCTTGCGGAGGTAATTTCGCTCCGCGCTACATGATGCCAGAGAACGAGAAACCAACGCTGTCACACGTTGATTCGGAGGGCCGCATCAAGATGGTCGATGTTGGCGCCAAACCATTATCAGTTCGACGTGCAGAAGCGCGCGGCCGGGTAAACATGTCCGCGGAAACAATCGCGGCGATCCGCGAGCACCGCACAGCCAAGGGGGACCCGATTGAAACAGCGCGTCTGGCGGGGATCATGGGTGCAAAGCAGACATCGAGTCTCATTCCGCTTTGCCACCCACTCCCATTAACGCACGTCGAGGTTCAGATAAACCTTAATGCGGAGGGCGCGCAGATCATCGCGACAGCAGCGACGAATGGACCAACGGGAGTCGAGATGGAAGCACTGACGGCGGTCGCCGTTGCGGCACTGACACTCTATGACATGTGCAAGGCAATCGACCGCTTGATGACAATCACCAACATCAGGCTCGAGCGAAAGACCGGCGGACGATCTGGCGACTGGTCGAGAGACGACGCCACCGGTAACGCACATGGATGAGCCAGCTTTGCGCCCTTGCGCTTATTTGCGCCTTTGCGTGACTCCTGGCCGACGTTCTTGACGCAAAGGCGGAAGGGTTTGGTTCTCAACAACCATCGGGTTGAACTAGCTTGTCTTCATCGCTGAGAAAACTCGAAGAGGCCCTGGCTGAATACTACGGCTGGGCGATCACCCCATCGGCGCGCTTGAAATTGAGCGCGGCGATCGCTGCCAAGGCTGGCCGCCTTCAAATAGCCCCGGAGGAGTACTGCGATATCGCCGCCAACAGTCAGAGCGAGATGCTCGCGCTGGTCGAAGAGGCGGCAGTCGGGGACACCGCCTTCTTCAGAGAGTCAGCGCAGTTTGAATGGCTCCGCAGCGTGGTCCTCCCAAAGCTCGGCGCCAGCCGACCCCGATCAGAAGTTGTGCGGCTCTGGAGTTCCGCCTGCTCAACAGGTGAGGAGGCGTACTCGCTGGCCATTGCCTGGCATCAATCGAATGCTCAGCAATACGCCAACCAGGTCGAGATATTTGCGACTGATGTCCGCAACCGCGCTCTGCTTGTTGCCAGCCAGGCTCGGTATGAAGAGGCTTCCCTGAGCGCGATTGAGGCTGGCGTCCGCTCACAGTACTTTGTTCCATGCGAAGGTGCGAGCGATGCGATGGCGACTGATGCCACTGGAAGCAGATACACGCTATCGCCAGGAGTACGCCGCCTGGTGACTTTCCGCCGTGTCAATCTTCTCGAACAGATCTTCTGGAAATCGATGGCTGGGCGATTCGATCTGATCGTCTGCACCAACCTGCTTTTCTTGCTGCACTCCGTTGCCGTGCGGAGGATGGTGGGACGCCTCGCCCACTCCCTGAAGCCCGATGGTTTTTTGATGGTTGCCCCAAGTGAAGTAGGCTTTGTCAATCACCCTAAGCTGCGCCGCGCGATCGACGCTCCGACATTTTTCTGTCGCATCGCCTAAGGAGGATCAGCGCTGATGTTTTCCGTCATTATGGCAGGTGGATCGGGAACGCGGTTCTGGCCAGCCAGTCGCGAACGACTGCCGAAGCAATTCCTCAAGATCACAAGCGACAAGACGATGTTCGAGGAAACGCTCGAACGGGTCCGTCGATTCTCTTCCGATGACTGTGTTTACACGGTGGTCGGGTCCGTCCACGAAGAACTCGTCCTGAGAATCTCGTCTCTTGATTCCAGACAGGTCCTGGTTGAGCCAATCGGGCGTAACACGGCCGCCTGCATTGGCCTCGCAGCCATCCATCTCGCGCGTCGGGATCCCGATCAGCCGATGGTCGTGCTTCCCGCAGACCATTATGTTTCCGACATCGATGACTTTGTTCGGACCATTCAGTCGGCCGCAGATGCAGCATCTTCCGGTGGAATCGTCACGCTCGGAATCACTCCGACAAGACCAGAAACCGGTTATGGCTACATCCGAATCGCAGGTCAAGCTGAGTCCGAACCCGGGGCTCGACCGGGCAACGCCTACCGAATGGATCGATTTGTCGAGAAGCCGGATCACGCGACCGCGATCGCCTATCTCGCCGATGGTCGGCACCTCTGGAACAGCGGTATCTTCGTCTTCACACCTCGCACCATCCTCGCGGAGATTGACTCTCATCTTCCCTCACTTGCCTCCGGGTTGCGAGAAATCGATTCTTCACTTGGTCGTGACGATTACGGCGCGGTCCTCGCTCGCGTCTACGAACGCCTTGACCCGATCTCGATTGACTACGGGATCATGGAGCGGACAACGACACCTGTGCTGGTTCTTAAGTGCGACTTTGGGTGGAGTGATGTCGGAAGTTGGCAGGCGCTCTATGAGCTTCGCGCTGGTGAGTGTGACGATCGCGCCAACCTCCTGCTTGCAAATGCACAAGCGATCGATTCGCAGCGGAATCTCGTCTACTCGGTTTCTGATCGCCTCGTGGCTCTGCTCGGTGTTGAGGATTTAATGGTCATCGATACCCCAGACGCTCTCCTCGTCGCGCGTCTCGACCGGTCCCAGGACGTCAAGCTCGTTTATACAAAGCTCAAGGAAAGCCATGGTCGCGAAGTTTGATCAGCTGGGATCGCGCCCAAGCCTGAAAAAGCCGACTCCATCTCCGCTTCTACTTTCGCGTCTGCAAAACGATATCAAGCGCGCGTGCTGCAATATCTCGAGTGCGTTCGCTCCAACCCATCTGTTCCCGATTCTGTTCATAGTCGCGGCGCACCCGCTCCTTCAGTCTTTCGATAAAGGCCTGTTGGTCAGGTGATTTGTCGATCGCATGGTCGACCTCGCGGTAGAGGTTGTGCATCGTCATGAGCCAGTCTGAAGCGACGTATTCTGGTGAATCAGGCTCGGCGGAAAACTTTGCTGTTGGCATAATCAGATAACTCCCTCTTTGTATTCATCAATTACTGTCAGACCCTGGCTGCTTCCAGCAACGTCTTCGCCATGAGTGCGTACGAATCGATCGCGCTGACAAGATCATGCTTGAGGATTACCTCGTGCGCCGTGTGCGCATCGTGAATCGAACCGGGGCCGAAGAGAAATGGCTGGCCCCAGTTTGTCAAACACGGAATGTCGGTGGCAAAGCGGACAACGCTCGTCGGTAATGGTATCTCCTCGACTGTATTGAGGTGGATCGGTGGAATCGTGAAGCCACGTTGGACCTTGCCGCGTTTGCCGACGATGCGGACCACCTCGTCAAAGACAATGCTCGGATCGGTGACGGTCCGGAACATGAGCTCACTGGCAGCCAGATCGGGCACGACATTGGCCTTGCGGCCTCCACTGATCGTGCCGATGTTGTAGGTCGTCGTCCCGAGCTTTGCGTCCACCGGCCAATCAGTCTGACGAATCTCGTTGAGTACGTCGAGTAGCTTTTCGATGGCCGATTCGCCGTATTCAGGATAGGCGGCGTGTGCGGTCTTGCCGGCGACCTGGATGATGAGACGAAGCGCGCCCTTCGTCGCGAGCGCCTGATGACTCTCGGTCGGCTCACCGTTGATCAGAAACCGGTTCCGATTGACGATGGTGTTTGCGGCGCGGGCACCATCACTGCCGTCCTCTTCACCAACGAGATAAAGCAGTCCGAAATCGGTGACGCCCGCCTCGAGCAACTTCACGGCCGCAAACACCTGAGCGGCGATCACCCCTTTTGCATCGCAGGCGCCTCTTCCAAAGATCGCCCGCTCATCCTCTCGTGACGGGATGAATGGTGGAACGGTGTCAATGTGGGATGAAAGAGTAACCAGCGGGTCTCCCACTCTCCCAAGAACGTTGAAGCGGTCAGGCTCGACCTCATGCAGGGTCGTTTCAAAACCAGCCGCCGCGAGATAATCGCGCAGATACCGACCAACGGCACCCTCGTTGCCGGAAACAGACTCGATGTCGATCAGTTCTCGCGTGAATTGAAAAACGTTCATAGCTGGACGTGGATTCCCCGGCTTCTGCAAGGTTCGTTGAAAACAACTGAGGATTATAAACGTCGCCTGCCAGACGCGGCAAACCCGGGCGGGGTGTTCAACGAAGGAAATCTTCGAGTTTGACTGAGAGGTCCGTTTTCTCGTCTCGATATTTGATAATCACGGGCGTGTAAACAGAAAGACCCCAGTCCCTTGCCGGGCCGACGGTCAGCGCACGCGCGCCCGGAACAACGACTGCCCCGGCCGGAACCTCGAGAGGGTGGTCTCCCTCTCGTCGGTAGATCTCGCCGCGCACTGCGTCGTACAGCGGAGTCGACCCAGTCAAAACCACTCCCGAAGCCAGAATCGCGCGGGAGCGGACGACCGCCCCTTCATAGACTCCACAGTTCCCCCCAACAAGAACGTCGTCTTCGATGATCACGGGCAGGGCCCCCACCGGTTCAAGAACTCCTCCAATCTGTGCAGCAGCACTGATGTGGCAGCGCTTCCCGACTTGTGCGCACGAGCCGATCAGCGCGTGCGAATCGACCATCGTCCCTTGATCCACATACGCGCCAACATTGATGTAGGCCGGCGGCATGATTGTGACTCCCGAGCCAACATACGCCCCGTCTCGAACCGATGATCCCCCTGGCACTATCCGAACCCCATCAGATGCGGTCAGGCGTCGCGTCGGGTAGGTATCCTTGTCGAAGAAACGAAAAGTCTCGTTGATCGAGTAGTCGGTCATTGCACCGAGACGAAACCCGAGGAGGATTCCCCGTTTGACCCACTGATGAACAGTCCATTGGCCACTGCTCTCCCGGCTTGCGGCGCGGATAATCCCCTGATTGAGTGCCTCCTTGAATTCCGAAAAGACGGACCGAGCTTCCAATCGGCGCGCACCCTCCAACTCTGTCGCGGGCAGCGCAAAGAAGTCTTCGACCTGATCTCGCAATCGGTCCGGCATCCTAAACTGCTTTCTGAAAGGCCTGTTCCTGCACGACACCTGCATTAACCAGCACCCGCCTCAGCGCGTTTCGATTGGACTCGGCCAGCGGAACCAGCGGCAGCCGGTAGACCTCATCGATGATTCCAGCCATCGCCATCGCCGCCTTGACGGGAATTGGACTGGTCTCGATGAACATCGCCTTGAAGATCGGGAGGAGAGATCGAGACAGCGTCCGTGCCCTCTCAAAGTCTCCCTCGAGACAGAAATGCGCCAGCTCGCTGACCTCTCGTGGCAGGAGATTCGACGCCACGGAAATGACACCGGCGCCACCAAGAGCCGCCACCGGTAGAACCACACTGTCGTCGCCTGCAAGGATCAAAAACGACTGATCAACGAGAGAGGCGATCTCAGCGATCTGCGAGATATTGCCCGATGCCTCCTTGATGCCAACAACCCGATCGAGCTGCGCGAGCCTGACAACGGTCGCGGGCTCAAGGTTGCAGCCGGTGCGACTGGGAACGTTGTAGAGAATCACCGGCACGCTGCTCGCCTCGGCGATGGCTCGATAGTGTTCGAAAAGACCATTCTGGGTCGGTCTGTTGTAGTAGGGAGTCACCGAGAGGATCGCATCCGCACCGAGCTCAGCAAAGAGTCGCGCGCGAGCTATGACTTCGCTTGTGTTGTACCCGCCGGCCCCGGCCACCACCGGGACCCGGCCGCTTGCAACACTGACTGTGAGCTCGACAACCCGAGCCTGCTCCTCCGCGGAAAGCGTTACGCTTTCACCGGTGGTGCCACAGGGAACAAGAAAGTCGACACCCCCGCCGATCTGGAGTTCGATGACGCGTTCAAGCGCAGCCTCATCGACTAACTGATCACCAGAAAATGGCGTGATCAGGGCGGTACCGCATCCACGCAATCTGTTGAGGTCGATCATTTCTCCTCCTCGTCATCGAAAAGTAGTTCTGAGAACTCGAAGCACCCGCGCCTCGAGATGATCCGCTCGGCCGCGAGCACCGCGCCAAGCGCAAAACCCTCGCGACTCCGAGCCGTGTGCACGAGCGTGATCGTGTCAGCCTCTGAATCGAACCCCACTTCGTGCGTTCCAGGCACATGGCCGGCTCGAATGCTCACCGCGACAGGGGTCGAGTCGGCATAGCTTGCGCGCATCAGGCTCTCGATGACTATCGCGGTCCCCGAAGGTGCATCCTTCTTGAACTTGTGGTGATGCTCAATCAGAAACGGGTCGTATTCAGGATAACGGGCGAAGAGGCGTGCGGCCTCCCGCGATAGTCTAAAGAAGAGGTTCATGCCAACCGAGAAATTGGCACTGTAGACAAGCGCCCCATTCCTCTCGATGACCGCACGCTTGACCTCATCGAGGTGTTCGTACCAGCCTGTTGTCCCGATAACTGTCGGAACGCCCAGTTCGACAAGTCGCCGCAGGTTGTCGAGAGCGACATGCGGAGTTGAAAACTCGATCGCGGCATCAATTCCTGCAAGGCTGTCAGTGGTCAGCCCCTTCGCCTCCTGATTGTTGTCGATGTCAAAGCGAGCGTCGATATCGTGACCGCGCGACAACGCGACGCGTTCCACCATCTGTCCCATCCTGCCGTAACCGACGATCGCGATTCTCATCCGAGTAAAACTCTACCGGCTATTTGACGAACTCGAGCTGACGTTGCTTAGAGCATGACGTTCCCGCACCCGCTCCGCGTGCGTCAGCGAACTGCTGACCGATCATCATTGGCCCCTGACAACTGACCGTTGATAGAGATGGTTGGTCTGCGTTGCAGGCTCCCCGTTGCCAAAGAATTCAGCATGGAGCGCCCGGACCGCATCTTCGACCTGAGCACCATCGACGATAAAGCTGATGTTGATTGCTGAAGCGCCGTGAGAAATCATCGAGACGTTGACGTTTTCGATGCTCGAGAAGGCGCGCGCGGCGACTCCGGCCGTGAACTTGAGGCGCTCGCCGACGAGGCAAATTAACGCTCGATCACTCTCCACCGAGACTTCGCCAAGTTCCTTCAGATCGCCGATGATCCTCTCGAGATGCCGCGTGTCATCGAGGGTCATCGAGACGCCCACTTCAGAGGTTGCAACCATGTCGACTGCTGTCTGATGCCTCATAAATACTTCGAAAAGCCGCGCCAGGAAGCCATAAGCCATGAGCATCCGGTGCGATGTCACATTGACGACGGTGATACCGCGCTTGAAGGCGATGGCTTTGACAAGAGACCCCGAGAGCGGCGCGCGCCGGACTATCATTGTTCCGTCAAGGTCAGGTCGCAGCGAGTTTCTCACCGAAACGGGAATCTCCTTTGCCATTGCCGGAAGGAGGGTACTCGGATGAAGCACCTTGGCGCCGAAATAGGCGAGTTCGGCCGCCTCGGCAAACGAGATCACTTCAACCTTCGATGCCTCGGGAACGAGCCGGGGATCGGTGGTCATGATTCCGTCAACGTCTGTCCAGATCTCTATCGCCTCTGCGCCGACCGCGCTGCCAATGATGGCTGCGGAGTAGTCCGACCCGCCCCGGCCGATTGTTGTAGTCGCACCATCGGCGGTCGATCCGAGAAAGCCCTGTGTAACCGGGACCGCGCCATCTGCGACGAGTGAAGTCAGGCCGTGGGCGAGCCTCGCTTCAGCGTCCGGGAGGTTGACCGCCGCACGCGTGAAGTCCGAATCAGTGCGCATAAGCGGCCGAATATCGACCCAGACGCCGTTGAGCCCGCTTGCGCGCATGGCGGCTGCCACCACTAGAGAAGCGAGAAGCTCTCCATTCGAAGCGACGACATCAGAAAGCTCCGGGGTCAGACAACCCGCGGTCTCGATCTGTTGAAGAGCACCGCGGAGCTCAGTGAAGCGATCCTCAAGCGACCGGCACACCTCGGCGAGACCACTGGTTTCCGCGACTTCCCCGGCTGTTTTGAAGTGACGAACGGCGATGCTCTCAAGCAGCTCCCCGGCTTCGCGGGTCTTCCCATGAGCGGAGAGCTGGGCAGCCGAAAGCAGTCCATTGGTGACGCGCGCCATGGCTGAGACGACGACGATCGGTCGGCGTCCGAGCTCGCGCTGAACGATGGCAACCAGGCCGCGAATCGCGCGCGCATCCTCTACCGAAGTGCCGCCGAATTTCATGACGATCATTTTGCGAAATTCTCCTCAAGCCCAACACCAGCAGATTCAGGCCTCACAAAACAGAAAAGGGTTAGCGACAGCAGCGTTCGCTAACCCAGTCTCGATGAGAGGCCTGGCCCCGACGGGCCGACTAAATAAGGAAGACAGCGGTTACCGAATAGCTCTCCACCGCGACCTGCAGTGACAGTCTCAGGGATTTAGCCCCGACGACCAGCTCGCGCCGTGGTAAAGCACGGTGCGCGCTTCGGCGATTTAGCCCTTTCTCTCGCCGTCGCAAAGCCATGACGCCTTCAGACGAGTTACTCTTGCAAACCGCTCCTCTACTCGATCAAACATCGAAAGAACAAGACCAAGAATGTCCGTGATTGTGCAGGATGCAACCGAGGCTGTCAAGAAGAAGGACAAGACGTTGGGTGCGCCCCCTCGCCCTAATCCGTTCGTAGTCCCGCCTTCAGGCGGAATCTCTGGCAATTGACACCTCCCGCCTGAAGGCGGTACGACGAACCGTTAGGTCGCAAGCTTGCGTCGCGTTAGCGTTCCAGCGTCTCACTGGTCGCTCTCACTCCCCGTGCTGTATCATCAACCGATGAGGCTTCGAGGTAGAGTAATGGTAGACAACCTGCGCCTGAGCGCGAATCGATTGCTGTTATTGTTCGTCTTGTTGCTGTCGAGTACCGCAGCAGCACAGACCGCGACCGCCCGCACTTTCAGCGTCCCGGAAATACTCGAGAAAGTTCGAACGGCGATCGGGTACACAGCTCTCTCCAAGCTGGAATCCGGCCTCGTGATTGATGGTGAGGCGGATTTCCTTGAGTTAAAGGGCAAGTTTCGCTGGAGGTACCGTCCGGATGGCCGCGTCCTTCACGAGATTCAAGGCCCGATCTCGATGAGTCTGCGTTTTGATGGCCGGACCGGCTGGGTGTCGAACTGGGCCGGACTCGAAAGACAGCTTGAGCTCGAAGACCTCGAGTCGTTCCAAACCGAATTTTGGGTCCTCACTAATCGCTGGCTTGCCCCAGACGGCCCGTTTGAGATGACGCTCAATGCAGAGAAACCCGAGTCAGGCAGGATCACCCTCGCCTTGAAGCGCAAGTCGGGAATCCTCGAGGCCCTGGTAGCTCTCGATTCGGCTTCCTGGCTGCCTTCAACCCTCAGTTACCGGACACCCGGTAAGACTCAAACATGGAACCTCGGCGACTATCAACGCTCTTTTGGTGTCTCAGTTCCCCGCTCGATCGTTGCGGTCAACGAGAATTCGACGACACGATACCGCGTCGTGAACGTTTTCAGAAACACCGAGTCCACCACAGAATTCTTCAGCCTGACTCGACACAGACCGATCGACACTGAATGGAATCGCGAGGCATCTCCCAGTGTCGAGATCAAACGAGCCAGAAGTGGACATCTTCTCGTCCGACCTCTTGTCGACGGTCGTCCGGGCGGCTGGTTCATGCTTGATAGCGGTGCGGGAGCAATGATCATCACTCCGAAGGTCGCCGACGAGTCCGGTATGGTCAGGTTTGGCAGGGTGCCCGTGCGTGGAGTTGGAGGCACCATCCAGTCTCCGTTCCGGCGAGGGAGGAAGTTTGAGCTGGGACAACTCATCATTCAAAACCCGCTCTACATCGAGATCGACTTGACGACGATATCTCGCGCGATCGGGGAAGAGATCGCCGGACTCTGCGGCTATGATCTGTTCCTGCGTTCAGTGGTGACGCTTGATTCCGCTGCGCCAACGCTCGAGTTGAGAGAACCTGCGAGCTTCAAGCTCGAGCAGGGAGCGTGGCAGGAGATGTTCATCGACAGCAATATTCCCCACATCAGGTGCCGTTTTGAGGGAGACCGCGAGGATGTCTTTCGTCTCGATACCGGGGCGGACAATACCGTCTCATTTCATTCCCCGGCGGTCGAGAAGTACCTCCTCCTCGAGGGTCGTCAGACACGCGCGATGTCGGCTGGCGGAGTCGGTGGCAACGTCGCCGTCGCGAGGGGAAAGCTCGCCTGGTTCGAGATCGCCGGACACCGGTTCGTTGAGCCAGAGGCCAGCTTCTCATTGGCGAAGAGAGGCGCGTTCGCCAATGCATATATTGCCGGGAACATCGGCGGAGCTTTCCTCAGAAGGTTCAAGATCGTGTTTAACTACGGCGAGAGGAAGATCGCGCTCATCGAAAAGTAGCAATGGTCAGGGGAATCGCTTTTCGATGGTCCGGCGTGAAACCAGCGTCGAGAGCACAAGGCTCGTTGTCGTCGTCCCGAATGGCACGAGCTTGTCGATCAACTCCTCAAGATGCGCGACAGAGGAAACGTCAACCTTGAGAATGAATGAGTCGCCGCCCGCGACACGATAGCACTCCATGACCTCGGGGATCTTCTTGAGGATCGTCGTCAGACGCGACGAGATGTCCCCAGCGACGCTCAGTCGCATGAACGCGGTAATCGGGAGCCCGATTTTCGCGTGATCGATCTCCGCTCGATAGCCCGTAATGACACCGACATCCTCAAGCCGCCGAACCCGCTCCGCCACCGCCGGAATCGACAGACCAACTCGTCGGCCCAATTCCGCGAATGTGATTCTCGCGTTCTCCTGCAGCTGAAGAAGGATATGCCAGCCAATTTCATCAAGGTACTTTGCAGGTTCTAAGCTCATTTATGCTGTGGACTTTACTATATGAGGCTAATGCGACGCAAAAGCGTGCAATCCATCTTCAAATTAGCGTCACACTTGAATAGGATGCTTGGTGGAGTCATTCAAACAGAGGTGGAGGACAAGGATGAGCTTTGGCGAGACGAAATGGGTCTGGATCAACGGGAGGATGGTCGCGTGGGACGAGGCACAGGTTCATACCTCGACCCATGCAATGCACTACGGTACTGGAGTATTTGAAGGTACGCGCGCCTACCTGACAGCGCGGGGAGCCGGCATCTTTCGTCTTGACGCTCATCTCGATCGTCTTTTCACGTCGGCTGCGGTTTATGGAATGGAGATTCCTTTTACCCGTATCGAGCTTGCTCGGGCGACTGACGAAGTGATTTCGAAGAACGCTTTTGGCAATTGCTATCTTCGTCATCTTTGCTTCCTTGAGAGCGCCAACCTCGGCATTCGCGCAGAGTGCCCGGTCGGGGTCCTCATCCTGGCCTGGCCGCTCGAGAATCCACATGGTGCCTGGGGAATGGAGAGTGGGATTCGAGCGACAATCTCGCCGTGGCGCAAGTTCAGTTCTGAAATGATGCCGACGACAGCCAAGGCCTCAGGTCAATATCTCAATTCACGACTGGCCGTTATGGAAGCGGTGAAGCGCGGCTTCGATGAGGCGCTGCTTCTCAATACGCAGGGCAATATCGCCGAGGCTTCCGTGGCGAACGTCTTTATCGTTCGCGAGGGTCGACTGATCACCAATGACGAGCGATCTTCGATTCTGCTGGGCGTCACACGCGCCACCGTCATCGAGCTGGCGCGCGATCGGGGTTATGACGTCGATATCACCGCGATACGGGTAGAGGATTTGCTCAGCGCCGACGAGGTTTTTCTGACCGGAACAGCATCGGAAGTCGTGCCTGTCCGGGAAATCGACGGGCAGCTGATTGGGACGGGCTCGCGAGGGCTGGTGACCAAAGAGCTGCAGCATGCGTTCTTTGAAGCAACTGTCGGCCGGGATGCGCGACACACGGACTGGATCGCCCTTGTCGGGAACGGTGCGCACCGTCAGCTGGCGTTGACGGTATAGATGAGCGGGCATCCTGTCCCTTCGTCTGATCATCTCAAATGCGGAGGAACCGTGAGAACCGAGCGGACTCAATCAGTGACACCAATTCTGCAGCCGCTGATGGTCGAGGAGATGCTGACTGAAGAGATCAGCCAACTTGCGATCGATCACCCGGGAGCGCACGACCCCGACTACCGTGCTCGTCGCGAATCAATCTGCCGTCTTGCTCGTGAATACCGCGAAGCAAGCCGCGCGGGTCACCAACCTGTGATTCCCGCGGTGGAGTATGAGCCAGTCGAGACGGAAGTTTGGCGCTCTGTCTATGATCAACTTGCAGAGGCGCACGAGCGGCGGGCCTGTTCGTCCTATCTCACCGCCAAGCGCAAACTGGACATCGGTCGCGACTGCATCCCGCAATTGAGTGATCTCGACCACAAGCTGCAGCGTTTCTCCGGTTTTCACCTGGCCCCGGTCGAAGGGCTGGTCGAGCCGCGGGCGTTTCTAAGCTGGCTGGAAAAGCGAACCATGCTCTGCACCCAGTACGTGCGCCATCAGTCTCGACCAGACTACACGCCTGAGCCGGACATCATTCACGAAGTGATCGGGCACATTCCGAACTTCACGAATGTCGACTTTGCGGCCTTCTCGGAGTTTATTGGCCGTGGTGCACGGCTTGCCAATGCAGGGCAACTCGAACATCTAAGCCGCCTCTATTGGTATACCGTCGAGTTCGGTTTGGTCGAAGAGGGGGCTCACATCAAGGCATTCGGCGCGGGCCTGCTCTCGTCCTACAGCGAGTTGGAGAACGCTTTTTCCAATGAGGTGGAGCGACGACCCTTCAGCATCGAAGAGGTGATCGAAACGGATTACGACTATTCCGAGATGCAGCCCGTCCTCTTCGTCATTCCTTCGTACAATCATCTGAAGGAAGTGACGCGCAAGTTCATTGAAGGTACATTTGATTTTGGATTTTAGATTTTGGATTGTTGCTCCTGCTGCTCTAATCCAAAGTCTAAAATCAAACGGGAGTTCTCAGCCTACTTGCAACAAATGACGGAGAATCTGCTCAAGCTGCGGCGTATCGATCACGTTGAGTTTTACGTCGGCAACGCGAAACAATCGGCCTATTATTACAGGGAAGCCTTCGGCTTCTCTCAGTTCGCATATGCTGGGCTGGAAACTGGTCAGCGTTCGCACACCTCGTATGCGCTCAGGCAAGGGTCGGTTAATTTTGTCCTGACGACGCCACTCGAAGCAAGTCACGCGGCAAATGAACAGATCAAGCGTCACGGAGACGGGGTGAGCGACATCGCCTTCGAAGTGGATGACGCAGACGAGGCATTCGCGATCGCGGTCGCGCGCGGCGCCAAACCAGCGTTCGAGCCCGTGACGCTGGCCGACTCGAACGGAGTCGTCCGCCGAGCAGCGATCCACACATTCGGTGATACCATTCATTCGTTCATCTCGCGCCGCGACTATCACGGCCCCTTTCTTCCCGGCTACCAGTTAGCCGAAGTCGCGGGCCGTGATACCGGGATCAAACGCATTGATCACATCGTTGGAAATGTAGAACTTGGGAGCATGAACGAGTGGGCGGAGTTCTACAGCCACGTCCTTGGCTTCCAGCGATACGTCACTTTCGATGACAAGGATATTTCAACCGAGTATAGTGCGCTCATGAGTATCGTCATGTCTGACGACTCCCACGCGATTATGTTTCCGATCAACGAACCGGCGCCAGGCAAACGAAAGAGTCAGATTCAGGAGTACATCGAGGCCTATCAAGGTCCCGGTGCACAACACATCGCTCTCGCCACCAACAACGCGATCGAGACGATTGGAAAACTTCAGGCCCAGGGTGTTGAATTCCTGAGGGTCCCCGAAGAGTACTATCGGACCCTCCTCGACCGGGTTGGTCAGATTGATGAGTCGACCGCTGCAATTCGAGATCTGGGAATCCTTGTTGACCGGGACGATGAAGGCTACCTGCTGCAGATATTCTCGAAGCCCGTCGAGGATCGACCAACCCTCTTCTTCGAGATCATCCAGCGCAAGGGTTGTCGTGGATTTGGAAAAGGCAATTTCAAGGCGCTCTTCGAATCGATAGAGTCTGAGCAGGCCCGTCGAGGGAATCTCTGATGGCGGCTGAGAATCGACTCGTCTATCAAACGGGCTTTGCCAACGAGTTTGCAAGCGAGGCTTTGCTGGGAGCCCTGCCACAAGGCCAGAACTCACCGCAGCGCGCTGCCTTCGGTCTATACGCGGAGCAGGTGAGCGGAACGGCCTTTACCGCACCGCGAGCGCAGAACCGAAGGTCCTGGCTCTATCGCATTCGTCCATCCGTACTTCACAAGCCATTCCGACAACTGGCATTATCTCTCTGGAAGAGTGCGCCATTTGACGAGGTCAACGCTTCGCCAAATCAACTCCGTTGGAACCCGCTGCCAATTCCCGAAGAGCAAACTGACTTCGTCGAGGGCCTGACGACCATTGCCGGCAATGGCGATGTTGCCTCCCAGACGGGGATGGGCATTCACATCTATGCCGCCAACAGGTCGATGTCCGATCGGTTCATTTACAACGCCGACGGGCAGATGCTGATCGTTCCCGAGATTGGCGCTCTACGGCTCGCAACTGAGATGGGCGACATGGAAATAGCTCCCGGCGAGATCGGGCTCATACCACGCGGATTAAAGTTCCGGGTTGAACTGCTGGACGCAACCGCGCGCGGGTATGTCTGTGAGAACTACGGCGCGATGTTCCGCCTCCCTGAGCTCGGCCCGATTGGAGCAAACGGGCTTGCCAACTCCCGCGACTTTCTGATACCGACAGCGAAATACGAAGATCGCGAAGGCAGTTTCGAACTACTGGCAAGATTTCAAGGGAGACTGTGGTCGGCTGCGATCGACCATTCTCCGCTGGATGTCGTCGCCTGGCACGGAAACTACGTTCCCTGCAAGTACGATCTCTCCAAATTCAGTACGATCAACACGGTCAGCGTCGATCATCCTGATCCATCGATTTTTACGGTGCTGACGTCACCATCGGAGACTGCCGGAACCGCGAACCTGGATTTTGTCATCTTTCCACCGCGCTGGCTGGTTGCTGAGCACACGTTTCGTCCACCCTACTTTCACCGCAATGTCATGAGTGAGTATATGGGTCTCATCTTCGGGCGCTATGATGCAAAGGCACGAGGCTTTGTCCCCGGGGGCGCCAGCCTGCACAACTGCATGACGGCGCACGGTCCTGATCTGGAGACATTTGAGAGTGCGAGCGCGTCGGATCTGCAGCCGCGCTATCTCGACAATACCCTCGCTTTTATGTTCGAGTCGCGCTACGTCATTCGGCCGACACCTTTCGCGACAGAGACGAACGCGCTACAGGCTGATTACTTTGAATGTTGGCAGGGACTGAAGAAGGGGCTTCAGGACCGGCGCTGACGACTTGGACACTTCGGCTTATGCGTTCCATCCAGATACTTCTCGCCGAGCTGATCGACTACGCTGGCCTTTTTCCACCGGCAGCACTCGACATGGCACAGGCTGTCGAGACGTATGCTGACTACCGGAACGGTGTCGACGGCTGGATGCTGGGGCGGTT
>JANNRD010000129.1:0-3607 GCA_031401095.1 Acidobacteriota bacterium | reverse complement strand
TGCGCTCTTCGATCTGGCCGCCAACAGACTCGACGAGCACCTGCTCACCACGCGCTCTGACAATGGTGTGCGGCGCGCAGCCCAGAAACGAATAGCGCGCGATCTTCTCACCACCCTCGACCGATTCCAGCAGAAAGGCATTTGGCGACTGGTGCTCGATCCGCAAATAGGCTGAGACCGGAGTCAACAGGTCAGCCGTGACAGTCTTGATCAACGGAACGACCGTGCCTTGAGCCGCCAGTGCGAGAAACTCGTGATAGGAGTCGGGAGATATCATGCCAGTTCCTGCGAGACCCGGATTCTGTTGATCGCTGGTTTGGCTCTACCTTTGTCGGCCTGCACGCAGACTCAGTTCACCAACGATATCGCGCAGGCTGACCTCGCGCTCGGCCATCAGTACCAGCAGATGGTAGAGCAGGTCTGTCAGCTCCGACGTCAACTCTTTTGTTCCCTCATTCTTCGCGGCGATGATGGTTTCGGCCGATTCCTCGCCGACCTTCTTGAGAATCTTGTCGAGACCGCTGTTGAAGAGATAGCTCGTGTAGGAGTTCTCCGGACGTTGGTCCTTTCGATCAAGAATCAGCGTAAAGAGATCCTGGAGGAGAATACCGAGTTCCATGGCCGGCGCGTTGACCAGCGAGAGCGCTCCACGGTGCTTCTCGATCTGGATCTCACTCGGTGCCGTGATGGCAGCTTCGGTCTTTGGCTCGGACGGGACCTCAACTGCAGCCACGTTCTCGAAAAAGCAGGTGCGCTCCCCGGTGTGACAAGCCGGGCCTTTTGGCTCCACCCGGACGAGGAGGGTGTCGCCATCACAGTCCAGCCGAATGTCCCTCACTTTCTGAGTGTTCCCAGAGGTTGCGCCTTTGCGCCAGAGCTCCTTGCGCGATCGGCTCCAAAACCACGTCTCACCCGATTGCAACGTCTGCGCCAGGCTCTCCGAATTCATGTAGGCAAGCATGAGGACCTCACCGCTCTCGTGGTCCTGGATGATCGCCGGAATCAAACCGTCGGAATCAAACTTCAGCCGATGAATCATACCGTCCACCATGATGCTACTTGACTTGCCTGCTGACTCGTTTTGAGATCCATGTGTTGAGAATCGCGGTCAAAGCCGGATCCAGCGGCCCGGTGCTTTCTTCGTCGCGAAAGACCGTGGCACCCTTTTGAGCGCGCATCCAGTGGTCCATTTCGGGCAGCATCTCGAGTGTCACGTCGCGGTTGTATTGCCGGTCCAGCGATTCCTTGAGATATTGCGCATCCCGTTTCCCGATGTGAGCGTCCTTCTCACCCTGGACAATCAGAACTGGAGTCTCGATCCCACGAACGACCTGCAGAGGATCGGTGATAAAAAGGTGGAAGAAATATTGGCGATTGCTGGCGAACTGGCTGAACAGGGGGTCCTTATCATCAGCCTTTGCCGCCTTGAAATCGACGTTGCCGGTCGACAGGCTGGTGGTCAGCAAATCAAACTTGGCGGTGTAGCTGCTGATTTCAGCCGCCGATTTTCCGGCCACGGAGAGTCGCTTCTCAGCGTGTTCTCGCAACACCTTGCCATAAGTGCGTCCGGGCACAGCGATGAGTATTACTCCAACCACCTTTCCTGCACCGGCGGGGGGCTCCGCAGCCAGGCTGGCCGCGAATGTCCCACCCTCATCGTGGCCAAGAACAATCACCTTTGACGCATCAACCTCAGGCCGGCGCGAGATGTAACCGAAGGCGGCGACCGCGTCAGAGACATAGTCGAGTGGCGTCGCCTCCTCTTTGCAGTCACTCGATCCGTTGCATCGAGTATCGTAGCTCAAGACGACCAGTCCATTTCCAGTGAGTAGTGCCGCGAGTTCATTGAAGGCGCCGAGTGGCGCACGCGCAATTGGAACAAGACCACGTCGCTGCTGGTCGGACCCCGAGAGCAGAAGCACCGCTGGTGCGCGCCTTCCCGGGCCGAGCTTCGGGATGAAGATCGTCCCCGCCAAGCCTATCTCTTTGCTCGCAAACTTTACCTTTTCCGCCCGGACACCGCTTGGCAGGGGTCGCGAGCTACCATCGTCCTGGAAGCGAAGACTAACGGTCGGCTCGAGCCCCGCTTTCGCTTCCGACTCCGCCTCCGCGGCAGGACTCAGCGCCCCCCCCGCGCCCAGAACGGTGCAAAGTGCCAGGAGTCTGATCATCGGTCTCATTTTCGCGCACCCCTTCCAAAGCAGAGAAGCATTCAGTAATTCAACGCATAAGTATACCGCGATGACGCAGATACCGCTTGGCTTCGCCGATGGTGAACTGACCGAAGTGGAAGATCGAAGCAGCCAGCACCGCGCTCGCCCTTCCAACTGTCAGAGCCTGAAACAGGTCCTCGAGGCTCCCTGCCCCGCCGGACGCAATGACCGGGATGTTGACCGCCGCTGCCACCGTTGAGGTCAACTCGAGATCGTAACCATCGCGACGACCATCGCAGTCCATGCTGGTTAACAGTATCTCACCGGCGCCCAGGTGTGCGGCTCTTTCGGCCCACTCCACCGCGTCAATTCCTGTCGGTGTCCGCCCACCATGCAGATAGACTTCCCAACCTCCTGCCGACTCGTCTGGTTGACGGCGTTTCGCATCGATCGCGACGACGATACACTGCGCGCCAAACCGCTCGGCGCCTTGTCGAATCAGAAGTGGATTCTCGACCGCTGAGGTGTTGATCGAGACCTTGTCAGCGCCCGCCAAAAGGATGGCGCGAATGTCTTCCTCAGTCCGAATACCACCGCCGACAGTGAACGGAATGAAGACCCGGTCGGCGACTTGCCGCACCATCTCGACCACGGTTTCCCGACGGTCAGATGAAGCGGTGATGTCCAGAAACACCAGTTCGTCCGCACCTTCGTGATCGTATCGAGCACCCTGCTCGACGGGGTCACCTGCATCGATCAGATTGACAAAGCTGATGCCCTTAACCACGCGACCGGAGTCGACGTCAAGACAAGGGATGATGCGTTTCGCCAACATGGTCGATGCGAATCCTCCATCAGAGACTGATCTGCTTCGCGACAATGACGTGTGGAACACGTCCGAGCTCCGCCAACGTCTCTGCATCCAGTTCCTGATCGACCTGGTAAACAGACATCGCGACCCCGCCCGCCTTGTTGCGGCTCAGGTAGAGCTGAGCGATGTTGACGCTGTGATTTCCGAGAAAGGTCCCGATGCGGCCGACCACTCCGGGTTGGTCATCATTGCGAACAACCAGCATGTGGCCCTCCGGGACTGCCTCGAGACGGTGCGCATCGATCGCGACGAGGCGAGGATCGTTCCGTCCGAAGAGCGCCCCTCCAACCCTGCATTCCCCTTCGTCACCTCTGACCGTGACTTCAATCAGGCTGGCGAAGTCGCTCGCCGTGCGCGCTCTCGATTCGATGACGCGGAGGCCGCGCTCTTCGGCGATGAGCAGAGCATTCACCTGGTTGACACGCGCACTGACTGGGGCCAGCATTCCCGTCAGAATCGCCCGGGTGATTGGGTTAACGTCACGATCAGCAACTTCTCCGCTGTAGGCAATCTGCACCTCGCTGACAGGGTGTCCGAAGAACTGAGTTTGAAAGCTGCCGAGCTTCTCGCCAAGCAGGAGATA
>JANNRD010000128.1:0-2435 GCA_031401095.1 Acidobacteriota bacterium | reverse complement strand
GTTGGAAAGGGACAATTCTGCGGACTGGCGACGGCGGCGCGACCTGGGTTGAACAGGTGAGTGGAACCAAAGTTAACCTTTATGGACTCGCGGTCCGTAAAGATGGGTTCTTTAATCGGCAGACGCAGGCCTGGGTCGTGGGCGCAGATGGCATGGTGCTGCGCTATCGGACGCGATGATTCTTGCGCTCCTGGTGGGCGCGGGCGCGTCGCGCAACCTGGCAAATTGCGCTGCCACGGGGCTATTCATATCGCAAGGCCTCGACCGGGAGCAGGCGAGCGGCTTTTCTTGCCGGATAGATTGTTGCAAGGAAGCTAATCAAGACGGCGAGGCCAGCGACGGCGAGACAGTCAAGCGCGCGGGCCTGCATTTTGACTGAAGAGACCGAATAGATCTCCGCAGGGATCGAAACCAGGTGATATCTGTTCGCGACCCAGGTTGCTCCCAACCCGACAATGGTCCCGAGTACTGCGCCAATCGCTCCGATGATTACCCCCTGAAGCACAAAGATACGCATGATCGATCCTGACGTCGCACCTTGCGCGCGCAGGATCGCAATGTCGCGATGCTTCTCGATGACTGTCATCGTCAGGGTCGTAATGATATTAAGCGCCGCCATGATAATGAGCAGTGCGAAGAAGACGATGACGACTCGCTGTTGGAGCTTGAGGGCGGCGAAGAGCGGCCGGTTCAACTCCTGCCAACTCGTCGTCATAAACTCCGGGCCAACGATCGCCCTGACCCGCGCTCCGATCTCTGCCACCGCTTCGATATCACCGACCTTCATCTGAATGACACCGGCAGTCTGGCCATCGCCACGTAGGTCCTGCGCGGCCTGGAGAGAGATGTAGGCCCACTTCGAATCATACTCGTAGAGGCCCGAAGCGAAGATTCCAACCACCTGGAATCGAGTAAATCGCGGTCGCGGCGCCAGACCCACCGGCGTCAGTCGGGTCTGTGACGAAACGACAGTGACCACCCCGTCGAGACGCAGCCCCATGACGCGGGCGAGCTCTTTCCCAACGACGATGGCTCGGTATTCGCCTTCCTTTACTTCCTGTTTCTGACTGAGAAGAGTGGCGTCACCTTCGATGGTCGTAGCAAAGACCTCGTTCGCTTCGCGCCGTGCCTCGAGATCGACTCCCTTGAGGATCGCTTGTTCCTGCCGATCCCCAATTGTCATGAGGACTGGCTCATAGGTGGTCGCTGAAACGGCCCGAACCCCGGGGACCGCGCCGACGCGACCCGCGAGCGCCCGATAGTCCTCGATGCCCGCATTATCCGTTCGCAGCAGATTGAGGTGAGCGGTACCTGCGAGAATCTTTTCCTGCACCTCATTGCGGAAGCCCGTAATCAGGGCCTGCGCGACGATCAGCGCGGCGACCCCGGCGGAAATTCCGATGATCGCGATTCCCGTGAGCACGGAAACAGCCGCCTGGCGACGTTTCGCGCGCAGGTATCGCAGTGCGATGAAAAGCTCGTAGGACATTAACCTTCGCCCGCCACCTCAATCGCTGGCAACGTGCGCTACCTGCTCTCAGGACGCATGTGGGGAAAGAGAATGACGTCACGGATTGAGCGCTGGTCGGTCAGAACCATGACCAATCTGTCGATGCCGATACCCTCGCCTGCGGTTGGTGGCATGCCATAGGAGAGTGCGCGGATATAGTCGTCATCCATGACCATCGCCTCGGCATCTCCTTCTTCACGCTGCTTCACCTGTTGTTCGAAACGAAAGCGCTGCTCTTGAGGATCGTTCAGTTCGGAGAATGCATTCGCCAACTCCATGCTTGCAACAAAGAGTTCGAATCGTTCGACAAAGCGAGGGTCGTCAGGTTTTTGCTTCGAGAGTGGTGAAAGCTCGGTGGGAAACTCGGTAATGAATGTCGGGTTGAACAGATGTGGTTCAACAACATGCGCGAAGAGCTCACCGAGCAGCTGCCCATTGTTCAACTTCGGATCGTAACTGAGACTGAGACTCGCGGCAGCCTCTTCCAGTTGTTGCCGGTCCATGAGTCCCTCGGGAGTCGGACGTGTCTGGCCGTCAACCCAGTATCGGATGACCGCTTCCCGCATCGTCATTCGTTCCCACTTGTCAAAATTAATGACACTCTCCTGGTAGACAACCTCGCGCCTTCCGCAAACGCGATCGACGAGACGCTTGATCAGATCTTCGGTCAGGTCCATGAGATCGTTGTAATCCGAATAGGCCTGATACCATTCAAGCATCGTGAATTCCGGGTTGTGACGGATTGAGAGCCCTTCGTTCCGAAAATTGCGATTGAGCTCGTAAACGCGTTCAAAGCCGCCGACGATAAGACGCTTCAGATAGAGCTCGGGCGCGATTCGCGCGTAGAGATCGATGTCGAGAGCATTATGGTGTGTCACGAATGGCCGTGCGGCAGCGCCGGTCGCAAGCGGCGTCAGCATCGGTG
>JANNRD010000127.1:0-3265 GCA_031401095.1 Acidobacteriota bacterium | reverse complement strand
TGTCGGCAAATGGAATCTCAAATTGCATATCCCTAAGAGTGGAAAAGAGCGGTTGATGTGGCTTGAGATTGAGTCGCCCATAAAATGGCTGGGCGGCGTCCGACCAGTCCCCCCTTTGGACATCAAGATCGAAGTCGGAGGCAAACTGTTCGACTTTGCTCCCGGATTGCAAAAAGTGGTTGAGGACACCAATGTCAAACAAATCAGTGATCATATAAATGAATTGGCGAATCAAAGGAATCGCCTACTTTACGCCTCACAAGGCGGAATTCCCAAGGTTGGTACTCCTCTCGATAACGTACTTCTCGACTATCGGGAAAGGATCTTTAGACTTTTGAAGGTGTATTTGCTGATTGAACAATATCCGCAAAAACAACTTCTTGCTCAACAAGCATCGGATGTATTTATCGATGTTATTTTGAAGCTCAACACAAGCAATTCGCGGTAGACGCTCAAAACATACCGTCCAAACAACCGAGGGTAATAGGTTTGAAACAGGACGCACTGCTCAGAATAGCGCAGACAGTATTCGGATTGCTTACTACTATACGATTTCTGGTTGCTCCAGGCGCACCTTCCGGAGACGAGGCTGATGCGTCTGAAGGCCCGTTTGCTTCTAGTGAAGCGATATTCCATTTTGATTCGCGACTCGTGGCTAGCTGGGGTTCCGTAAAAGGAAGACGACGTGGTCAGGATTAACGGGCGTTTAGCAATCCTACTACGGGTATCCTTCTTCATTGAAGGCGCGGTGGAGAAGGGAGGAGAAGAGATGCTCGGCCTGCCGCAACGCTTCCCGCTGCGTCGCGCGCAGGCGTTCTGCTCGCTCCACCAGGGAGGCGAATCGTTGCTGAAGCGGGAGCGGTGGAAGACGCAACATCAATCCCTTGACGTCTTCCTGATTGATGCTGGACTGATTGACGGCATCCCTCGCAAGCACCTGAATCTGCGACTTGACGAAAGAGGTTTGGAGGTAGTGCGTCACGTATGTTGGGTTAGCGCTTTCTGTGTTCAGTGTGGTACGCATCATGTTCGATTCGAAGACTGTAGGCTCATTCAGCCTCGGAATCAGTGCGCTCTTGCCGAGATAGGGCCGGCTATTAACTCGGTTGACGACGATGTCGTTCTCGGTCAGGGCGAACCGTTCAATCTCGTGCGGAGAAAGTCTGACCCGTTTCAGCGAAGCCAGCTCGGTGACCACGCCATCATAGAAGGCATCGATTCGTACTATCGGCGTTCCCGCCCCGTAGGCTGACGCGGGCTTGTAGAGGCCGTTCTGGGGGCCTCGAATGACCACTTCTCCGAACGTTACACTGTCCCACTGTTTTGTGTTGGCACGTGAATCGCCGAACAGCTCTAGAAACGCGGCGGGGAGGAAGGTGTCGGTGAGTTCGAGCGCGTAGCGGCGGGTGCGTCGCAGCCGGTCCGCCTGCTCCAGTTGTGCGGCGATCCGACGCTGCTCGGGCAGCGGCGGAAGGGCAATCTCCAACTCCTGAAGGTCTTCGATCAGGATTCCCTTCACTGTAGAGCCACTCGCTTTAGATTCAAGCAATGAAGCTTTTGAGTGAAAGAAGAACAGTAAGAATCGGCTATCGATTCGTTGCCCACACATTACAGCCTTCAGGTCCTGATTGATTGCAACGTCCGTCAGGGTTCGCACTGCCTTCCCCACGGCCATCCGGGTGGCGACGATTACGTTCCCCGCAGGCACCAAGCGTGATGCCGAGTTCTTAAGCCCCAAGGTCGTAATTCGCTCCTGTGACGAGCTTAGCGTGAGTTGGTCTTTAAGATCCTTGACCGTGACCCAAGGAATGTCGCCGTTGTAGTAATCTGTGCGGGTTCGGCTTGGTGTGCCGCCCCCGAGAATCGAAACTAGGTCGCCAAGTCTCGTGGTCGCCGTCATTTCAAGAGCTTCTCCAGTTCCGCCACGTCGTCCTCCGCCGTCTGCTCCAATTGCCGCAGTCGTGCGAGCGTGGATTTCGGCTCTTCGTAGAACTCTTCATCCTGCTCGACCTGCCGATAGCGGCTGGCGGAGAGATCATATTTATTGGCCTTCACCTGATCCTTGGTGACCCAGAACTGACGCGTGAGTTGGTTGATCTCCGTTTGCAGTGGCGTCATGCGGGATTCGAGTTCCGCGAGCTCCGCCTCGGCCTTCTCGCGGGCGACGCGGGCCTTGTCAGGCGTCTTGGAGACGACCTCCTCAAATTTCAGGCGGTGGATGATGGCGTGGTGCTCGAGGCGATCCTTCTTCAGCGGGGCAATTTGCTTTTGCAGGTCGGCCAGGCGCTGCGTCCGCTTCTGCTGGAACTTCGCATCCCGCCGCTGATTCCAGCAGTCCAGCAAGTCTGGAATGTCGTTCTCGACGACCTTCTGGCGCTTGTCGTCCAATGAATACCCGTCGTGCTCCATGTCATAGAACCAAATGTTCTCCGTCGAGCCACCCTTGGTGAACAGGAGGACGGCGGTGGAGACACCGGCATAGGGTCGAAAGACGCCCGAGGGCATCGAGACGACACCGTCGAGACGGTTCTCCTCGATGATCTTCTTGCGGATATCAACGTGCGCGTTGGAGGAGCCAAACAGCACGCCGTCGGGAACGATGACGGCAGCGCGACCGCCATTCTCAAGCAGACGCAGGAAGAGGTGGAGGAAGAGAATCTCGGTCTTCTTGCACCTCACCGGCAGCGTGGGGTTCACATCTGCCGAGTCGATTGCGCCCTTGAAGGGCGGGTTGGCGAGAACTACGTCGTAGGCTCGCTCTTCGGTGAACGCCTTGGAAAGAGTATCGCCGTAACGGAAGTTCGGAGCGCCGATGCCGTGGAGCATGAGGTTCATGCTGCCGATGCGGAGCATGGTCATGCCCGAGTCAGAGTCGAAGCCAGTCAACGCCTTGGTCTGACTGAACTCGTATTCTTCCTTCGTGAGCTTGCTGCCCGTCAGACCGTGGGGGTAGCCCTCTTCGTCGTAGGTGATGTCGCGCTGGTCGGTGCGCGTTTCGAGAAGGTGCTGCCAGGCGTTGACGAGGAAGCCGCAGGTCCCGGCAGCAGGATCGCAGATGCGTTCGCCTGGTTGCGGGTCGCGCATCTTGACCATCATGCGGATGATGTGGCGCGGCGTGCGAAACTGACCGTTCTGGCCGGCGGTGTTGAGTTTGCTGAGCAGGTATTCGTAGAGGTCGCCCTGCACGTCCTGGTTCTGCGCCGAGATCTGCATGGCGTCGATGGCCTTGCACGCCTCGATGAGGAGGCTGGGCTTGTTGATCTTG
>JANNRD010000126.1:0-3791 GCA_031401095.1 Acidobacteriota bacterium | reverse complement strand
TGCGATGAAAGCCGAACGTATAGACCGCATCCGCTTCCGGCTTATCGGACTTGCCGAACCCGATGAAATCCGGCGCGATAACACGGCGTCCCGCCGCGGCAAACACCGGAATCATTTTGCGATAGAGGAATGACCAGGTCGGCTCTCCGTGCAACAGTAAGATCACCTGGCCGGAGCGCGGGCCTTCGTCCAGATAGTGCATCCGGTAACCCATGACCTCTTTGTAATGTGGTTTGAAGTCATAATCCGGCAGGTTTTGAAATCGCTCGTCCGGAGTGCGAAAAACACCCGGCTTGATTTCCTGAGCGACAGCGGTGCGGGCCATCAGGAAGGTCAGCACCGCAAGAGCGAATACGAATCTTTTCAAGATCAACCCCCAGTCTGTCCATGGAATGCCGGGCAGATCAACGCGCCCCTTGCCGGTGCGCGTTGCCGGCGCGGACAGGCGCCAACAGGAAACCTCCGGAATCGTACTAAGGAAGAAGCCGCCGAAACTGTCTTCAGCCCTGATGCACTCGACAGTCGCAAGGATCGCCGCTCGTACCTGTTCTTTCCGTTGTCTTTGCCATCGACCCAATTCAGCAATGCGAACCAACGTGGAGTGTACGGAGTATCGACCTGGCAATCAGCCGGTCTCAAAACAGGCGCATGTTGTAGCTGTTCTATTTGTTGCATTTCTTGATGTGGGTATCGGCTACGCGGAGAGCGCATTCGCCAACACATCCTCGCAGAGGATCCACTTTGAGTGATGAGACTTGTGCTTGTCTGCCCCGCGAAGATTCTTTGCTGGACAGATACCCATCTCGATGAGCTCTACCTCGCTAGTCAGCTTCGCATTTTCCGATAGTTGGCCAGACAGCGTTCTGCTGTTTCCAAGGCAGGAAACCGACTCCCTTCCTGTTCGATCAGGTAATACTCGACGCCACCGCGGCGTTCTGCGGCTTCGAAGGTCTTCTGCCACGGTGAATCGCCTTCGCCCAACAGGACGCGGAAGCCTTTGTCCTGAGCGGTGCCTGTTCCTGCACTCCAGTCTTTGCAATGAAGGGAACGGATGCGGCCCGGATTGCCATTAATCCAGGCAATCGGATCAACACCTGCCTCGACGCAGGTACCCACGTCCAGTTGCAGCGTCACTTCTTTCGGGGTGTTGGCGGCCAGCACCTCCATCGGTCGCTTGCCTTCGATTGGGACAAACTCCGACTTGTGATTATGAAAGCCGGCTCGCATGCCCAGCGGTTTCAGCTTTTCCGCTGCCTTGCTCAGCGTTTCGGCGACTCCCTTCCAGCCATCAAGCCCCGTCACGCGTCCAGCGCTCGCCATGACAATGGTCTTCGAACCAAGAATCTGATTCAGCTCGATCGCCTTGCCAATGCCTTCGGCTGTCAACGCGTTCGCATTGTTGTGGGTCGAGAGGCACTTGATTTTCAGCTCGTCCAGCAGTTTGCGGACTTCCTTGGCATATTCCGGTGTCCACTGGTAGTAAGGCGAAAAGAACTCAACTACCTCGTAGCCCATTTTCTCAACTGCGCGAACCGTGCCCATCAAGTCTTTGGCCAGTTCGTCGCGGACCGAATAGAGCTCGAGGCCGATCGGGACGCGTTTGGCTGCCAAGGTCGGAAACGCCAGCGACGATGATGCTGCACCAGCCAATGCGAGAAACGAACGGCGTGAGACGGAAGGAACGGTAATAACTGCTTGGTTCTTCATGGTTGGATCATCTCCCTGGAATCGAGTTCAATTAATTCTCTCGTGACAATACGTGCAGTCGATGCTGGCACCTTTTGTCTGATGGCAGTTCATGCAACTGGCCATCGACACGTCCATCTGCCGAGACATTTGCTCCAGCTCTTTGACCTCACCGTGACAGTCCGCACACTTGCTGCCCGCCGTCGCATGCGCGCGATGACTGAAAAAGACAAATGTCGGAATCTCGTAAACGCGCACCCACTTGATCTCGCGTTTGTCGCTCGCAAATGCGGCTAGTTTCTGAAGCGCAGGGCTCTCGGTCTTGACGGCCTCATGGCATTGCATGCACAAGGCCGCTGTCGCCAGCCCCATCCTCTCGCCGGGATCCGGATTCTGATGACAGGTCGCGCATTTCAGTCCCAGGTTGCCGGCGTGCCGCTTGTGACTGAACGCGATGGGCTGTGCTGGCGCCGGCGGAGGTTGTCTGGTCTGCGCCACCGCAAGCACGACGCCCGTCGCCACCAGGCACCAAAGCTGCAGAATCCTCTTCAACTCCGTCACAACTCTCCTTTGCGCCCCTGCTCAACAATGTATTCCGATGCCCGCATTGAAAGCGCCAGAATCGTCATCGTCGGATTCTGCGAACCGCCAGTGACGAAGCTGCTGCCATCCACGACAAACAGATTCTTCATGTCATGGCTTTGATTCCACTTGTTGAGCACGCTTGTCTTTGGGCTCTCACCCATGCGACAAGTGCCCACTTCGTGGATGCTGTAGCCGGGCGGAAACATCTTTTCGTTGGCGTTCAATACCTCAAAGCCCGCCTCGTGGCAGACTTCGCTGATCGTCGTGACGGCGTCTTTTGCCATGCTGAATTCATTGTCAGTGTAGCGGCAATGGAAGTTCAGCACGGGAATGCCCCACGCATCCCTGACCCTCGGGTCGAGTTTGACGTGATTTTCAAAGCGCGGCAACACTTCGCCCATGATCGTGGTCCCAACGGCGGCGCCGCGACAACTGTCGAGCTGCTTTTGCAACTCTTCGCCCCACGATGGAAAGTACTTCGCATCCGGCGTACTCCCCGTGTAAATGTCGAAGGAATAGCCCCTCAGAAAGTCTTTCCTCTTTGTACCTGGATCTTTCAGATTGCGGAACCTTGGTACGTAGCCCGCTCCGCCCATCAAACCGCGTGGTGCTTTTCCGTCTTTGGCCTCGGGGACGACGGCAATCACGCCATTCGAGATGTAGAACTGATCGTGCAGGTAGTGGCCCAACACACCACTGGAATTGGCGATCTTCGAATTGAGCAGCAGTCGCGTGCTCTCCAGACACGACGCTCCGACAATGACCACCTTCGCCTTCGCGTGCAGTTCACGGCCCGATTGGCGGTCTACGAAATGAGCACCGCTGGCCAGGCCGGTCTTCTTGTCCGTCGTGATCTCGCGGACTACGGCGTTCGGTACGATGGTCAGATTCCCGGTCTCGAGAGCGGCAGGTAATAGTAGATTGAATGAGCTCGCAAACTGCCCATTGCCAAGCGAGAGTCGGATCTTGGTGACGGTCATACCGCGGGATTTGCCCGCCACGCCAAAGCGTTTCAGCGATTCGGCATCCGGGGAGTTGTCGTCCACAAACAGACCGTCAGGCAGTTGCGCCAAGCCCTCCTTGCGGCCCGAGACGCGAAAGATCGGGTCGACGCGATCATAAAATGGCGCAAGGTCGGAGTAGCTAATCGGCCAGTTCTCACCAAACCCATCGTGATCCTTGCCTTTGAATTCGTAGTCGCTCAGCCGGTACGACATGCGGGCCCAGAAGAGAGATTTGCCGCCGATCATCCGCACGCGCACCCAGTTGTAAGGCTCCTTCGGATCGTGCGTGTAAGGCACTTGCTGTTCATCCACCCATTGATTGGCGTTGAACTCGTTTGCCTGAAGGACGTGGGATAACCGTCCCGGCTTACCGAAGCCGCGGTAGGGCAGGTCGGAAACACGTTTCAGCTCGCGTTGCCGGGTGAAATCGATTCCCGCACCGGCTTCGAGCATCAGACATTTCAATCCACTTTTGGTCAGCGTGTACGCCGCCATTCCTCCGGAGGCGCCCGAACC